>JAJYNP010000068.1 GCA_021786265.1 Chloroflexota bacterium | reverse complement strand
GCGTGGGTGACGCACGCCGGCGGCAAGGAGCTCGACGAGTGGCTGGCGATCCGTCCCACCAGCGAGGCGATCATCGCGGAGACGATCAAGGACTGGATCCAGTCGTACCGCGACCTGCCGATGCTGATGAACCTCTGGAACAACGTGGTGCGCTGGGAGCTGCGCACGCGCCTGTTCCTGCGCACCGCCGAGTTCCTCTGGCAGGAGGCGCACACGTTCCACGCCACCGAGCAGGAGGCGCGCGAGGAGGTGGACCTCGGCCTGGAGATCTACCGGAAGGTCTCCGAGGAGTGGCTGGCGATCCCGGTGATCGGCGGTCGCAAGAGTGAGGGCGAGAAGTTCCCCGGCGCCGTGTACACGCACTCCATCGAGGCCATGATGCGCGACAGGAAGGCGCTCCAGGCCGGCACGAGCCATTACCTGGGGTCGAACTTCGCGCAGGCCGCCGGCATCACGTTCCTCGACCGCGACAACCAGCGCCGGCACCCGCACGGCACCTCCTGGGGGTTCAGCACCCGCATGGTCGGCGCGACGATCATGGCCCACGGCGATGACAGTGGGCTGGTGCTGCCGCCGAAGGTGGCGCCGGTGCAGGTCGTGGTGGTCCCGATCTTCCGCTCCGAGGCCGACCGATCCGCGGTGGCCGACGCGATCGAGCGCTTCGAACTGGCGCTCCGCTCGACACCCGAGGGACGGGAGGTGCGGCTCGAGGTCGACTGGCGCGAGGAGTCCCCGGGCTTCAAGTACAACCACTGGGAGCTGCGCGGCGTGCCGTTCCGGATCGAGGTCGGGCCGCGCGACGTGGCGGCAGGGCAGGGGACGCTGGTCCGGCGCGTGGATCGCTCGAAGGAGGCGGTCCCGCTCGACCGGCTCGCGGCGGAGCTGCCGCTGCGGCTGACCGGCTACCAGCAGGAGCTGTTCCAGCGCGCGCTCGACTTCCGCGAGGCGAACACCCACCACGTGGATGACTACGAGGCGTTCAAGCGCGTCAACGAGGAGCAGGGCGGGTTCCTCTGGGCGCACTGGTGCGGGTCGGCCGAGTGCGAGGCTCGGGTGAACCAGGAGACGGGCGCGACCATCCGGAACATCCCGTTCGACGCGCCGGCCGAGTCGGGGCCCTGCATCGTGGACGGCCGTCCGTCGGACCTCCGGGTGGTCTTCGCCCGGGCGTACTGATCTCCACGACGGCCGCGTCTCCAGCCGTCCGGGCGCCCTCCGGCCCGACGTCGCTCTGGTCGCCCGAGCTGCGCGCGCTCACTACCGGGCTCGCGCTGACGGTCACGCTGGTCGCGCTCGAGGCGCTGGCGATCGCCACCGTGATGCCGGTCGTCGCCGGCGACCTCGGCGGGCTCTCGCTCTACGGCTGGGTGTTCAGCGCGTTCTTCCTCGGCGACCTGGTGGGGATCGTCGCGGCTGGGCAGCAGGCGGACACGCACGGGCTCGTGCGGCCGTACCTGCTGGGGCTCGGGCTGTTCGCGCTCGGGTTGACCGTGGGTGGCCTGGCGCCGTCGATGCCCGTGCTCGTCGCCGCGAGGGCGGTGCAGGGGTTCGGCGCGGGCGCGATCCCCGCGGTGGCCTATGTCAGCATCGGCCGGCAGTACCCGCCGGGACTTCGCCCGCGGATGTTCGCCATCATGTCGACCGCGTGGGTGGCCCCCGGGATCGCCGGGCCGGCGCTGGCCGGAATCGTGGCGGCGCAGCTGACGTGGCGGGCGGTCTTCCTGGGACTGCTGCCGCTGGTGGTGATGGCGGCTGTGCTCACCGTCCCGTCCCTGGGCCGGGTGGCACGCGCGGCACCGGGGACCGGGCGGACAGGGCTCGACGGCACGGGACTCGATGCGGCCGCCGGTGCGGTACCCGGTGCGGGTGGGCGCGACGTGGGCGCGAACGCGCGCGGTGCGGGCGCGGGGGCGCGCGGTCGGCTGCTCGACGCCCTGCGCGTCGCCGGCGGTGCGGGCCTCGTGCTCGCCGCCCTGGACTCGCACCGGCCGGTTCCGCTGGTCGGGCTCGGCGCGGTCGGTGCGATCGTCGGAGTGCCGTCGCTGCGTCGCCTGCTCCCCGACGGCGCGCTGCGGGCGCGCGCCGGCCTGCCTGCCGCCGTGCTGTTGCGGGGCGTCCTGACGTTCGGCTTCGCCGGCGCCGAGGCCTTCGTGCCGCTGATGCTGGTCTCGCTCCGCGGCATGTCGGCCGCCCAGGCCGGCCTGGCCCTGACCGCGGCGACGCTCACCTGGGCGGTGGGGGCATGGGTGCAGGCCAGGCGGGTTGGGGCGTGGGGCGCGGGGCGTCTGATCCGGCTCGGGCTTGCGCTGGTCGTGTTCGGCATCGCGCTGATCGCCGTCGCGACGTCGCCGTCCATTGCGGTCGGGCTGGGTGTGGCCGCCTGGGGCATCGCCGGGCTCGGGATGGGGCTCGCGTACTCGCCGATCACGCTCCTCGTGCTGCACCAGGCGCCCGTGGGTCGGGAGGGCGCCGCGACGGCCGGACTGCAGCTCTCCGATGTCCTGGGTACCGCACTGGGGGCGGGGGTCGGCGGCGTGGTGCTCGCAACGGCGCCGGCCCTCGGGTGGAGCCAGCGGACGGCGCTGCTGCTCACGTTCGGGATCGCGTGCGCGGCCGTGGTGGCCGGGCTCGCGGTCACCTCGCGGCTGGGGGGCGCCGCGACGGCCGGACCGGGCCACGCGGGGCACGGGTGATATACTCCAGCCGACTGATCGCCGGCCGCCGCTTCGACGTGGGTGACCCCCACGTCTTCTTGTGAGTGGCGGTCGACCCGAGACGAGAGGAGGCGCACTGTGAGCCGTGACTTCATCGGCGCCCTCCTGCAGCTGAACGCCGAGAAGGGCGTGTCGCGCGAGCAGCTCGTCAAGACCGTGGAGGAGGCGATCCAGGCCGCCTACCGCCGCGTGGCGCCGGGGAACGAGAACGTCTACGTCGAGATCGACCCCGAGACCGGCCGGATCCGCGTCTACCGCGCGATGATCGCCGTCGAGGAGGTCGAGGATCCGCTCACCGAGTTCTCGCTGGAGGATGCACGCCGCATCAAGGTGGGCGCCCACCCCGGCGACATCCTCGAGACCGAGCAGCTCGACGCGGCGAGCTTCGGCCGGATCCATGCCCAGACCGCCAAGCAGCTCGTGCTGCAGCGGCTGCGGGAGGCCGAGCGCGAGGTCGTGTTCGGACAGTACGCGCAGCGCGAGGCGGAGATCATCACCGGCACGGTGAACCGCGTGGAGCCGCGCGGGATCATCCTGGACATGGGCAAGGGTGTCGAGGCGGTCCTTGCCACCACCGAGCAGTCGCCCACCGAGAGCTACCGGATCGGGCAGCACGTCAAGGCGTACGTCCTCGAAGTGCGCCGCACGACCAAGGGCCCCCAGGTCTACGTGAGCCGGACCCACAAGGGGTTCCTGCGGCGCCTGTTCGAGCTCGAGGTCCCGGAGATCCACAACGGGACGGTCGAGATCAAGGCGATCGCGCGCGAGGCAGGCAGCCGTTCGAAGGTCGCCGTGGCCAGCCGGCAGGAGGGGCTCGACCCGGTCGGCGCCACCGTCGGGCAGCGTGGGGGCCGCGTGCAGGCGGTCGTGGCCGAGCTGAACGGCGAGAAGATCGACGTGATCCCCTGGGCCGAGGATCCGGCGCAGTTCGTGGCCAACGCGCTGAGCCCGGCGCAGGTGGTCGGCGTCTCGATCGATGAGGCCGCCCGGATCGCGACCGTAACGGTCCCCGAGCGGATGCTGTCGCTGGCGATCGGCCGCGAGGGCCAGAACGCACGGCTGGCGGCAAAGCTGACGGGCTGGCGCATCGACATCCGGAGCGACCAGCCGCGGCCCGACGAGGACAGGCAGCCGCCGGCGACCGCTCACCCGGCACCGGCCGCGGAAGCCACACCGGCCGTGGAGGGTGCACCGATCCCGGCCGGCGACTCGACGCTGGCCGCCGAGCCCCCCACGGCCGCCGAACCGGCGATCGCCTCCAACGCCAAAACCCCTGCGGCGGTCGAACCCACGACGGTCGCCGAACCCGCCGGTGCCGCCGACCCGGCGACGGAGACGTCCGGTTCCCCGGCCGATCCCGCTGTTCCTGCAGGGGACGTCCCCGCGGCGGACGCAGACGCCTCCACCGGTGACGCTCCCGGTACCCCGTCCGTGGCGAAACCCCGCCGCAAGCGCACTGCCCGCAACGAGGAGGTGGCGCCGTAGCCGCCGGGGGGCCGCGCCCGCGGCGCCAGCCGGCCCGCACCTGCGTCGCGTGCCGGACCGAGCGCGCGAAGCGGGAGCTCGTCCGCGTGGTGCGCACGCCGAGCGGCGAGGTCGCGATCGACCCGACCGGGCGACTGCCCGGCCGGGGCGCTTACGTGTGCGCCTCCGGAGCCTGCGCCGCGGAGGCGGTTCGCCGTCGCTCGCTGGAGCGGGCGCTGGGCGTCCCCATTCCCGAAACCCTTCGCGAGCGGCTCAACGCCGGCTCGCTCGACTGACCAAGGAGGCACCCGTGGCACGAAGCCGCAGCGGCACCCGCGGACGCCGCGGACCCCGAAAGCCCCCGCGCCGTCCGGACCAGACCGCCGGAGCGGCCGTCCAGGTCGTCGAGCCGAGCGAGCGCGGCGCGATCGAGATCCCGGCGACCATCAGCGTCCAGGACCTCGCCGGCCTGCTCACCGTGAACCCCGCGGATGTGATCCGCGAGCTCATCAAGAGTGGCATCTTCGCGACGATCAACCAGACCATCGACCGTGACACCGCCAGCCTGGTGGCCGAGGAGCTCGGCTACGAGGTCGCGGAGGCCGTGGCCGCGCCCGGCGTGGCCGAGGAGGCGGCGGAGGCGCAGCCCGCCGCGGCCACCAAGGAGCAGCTCTGGGAAGAGGAAGATCCCAGCAAGCTGGTGTCCCGTGCCCCGATCGTGACGGTCATGGGCCACGTCGACCATGGCAAGACCAGCCTGCTCGACGCCATCCGGGCGACCAGCGTGGCCGCCGGCGAGCGGGGCGGCATCACCCAGCACATCGGCGCCAGCGAGGTCGTGAAGGACGGCAAGCGCATCGTCTTCCTCGACACCCCGGGCCACGAGGCGTTCACCGCCATGCGGGCGCGCGGCGCGAAGGTCACCGACATCGCGATCCTGGTGGTCGCCGCGGACGACGGCGTGATGCCGCAGACGATCGAGGCGATCGACCACGCAAAAGCCGCCCGCGTTCCGATCATCGTGGCGCTCAACAAGATCGACAAGCCGGACGCCAACCCGGATCGCGTGAGGAACGAGCTGTCCGAGCATGGCGTCCTGGTCGAGGAGTACGGCGGCGACACGCCGCTCGTCCCGGTCAGCGCGAAGCAGCGCACCGGGATCGACGAGTTGCTCGAGATGATCCTGCTGGTCGCCGACCTGCAGGAGCTGAAGGCGAACCCGAAGCGCCCGGCGATCGGCACGGTCGTGGAGGCCGAGCTGGACAAGGGCCGCGGCCCGGTGGCCACGGTGCTGGTGCAGACCGGCACGCTCAAGATCGGCGACACGGCGGTGGTGGGCTCCACGTTCGGCCGTGTCCGCGCCATGGAGAACAGCACGGGCGCACGGGTCACCAGGGCCGGCCCGGCGTCGGCGGTGGTGCTGCTCGGCCTGTCGGACGTCCCGGCGGCCGGCGACATCATGCAGGTGGTCGCGGACGAGCGCGCTGCGCGCGCGATCGTCGACCGGCGTCGGGCGCAGGCCGGCGCGAAGGCCGAGGGTGGCGCACGCGCCACGCTCGAGGACCTGTACCGGCAGATCCAGGCGGGCCAGACGCGCGAGCTCCGCATCGTGATCAAGGCCGACGTCCAGGGTTCGCTCGGCGCCATCACCCACGCCCTCGAGCAGGTTTCCACCGACGAGGTGCGGATCAACGTGATCCACGAGGGCACCGGCGACATCACCGACAACGACATCCTGCTCGCGTCCGCGTCCGACGCCATCGTGGTCGGCTTCAACACCAAGCTGGACCCGCAGGCCCGCCGGACCGCGGAGGCCGAAGGCGTGGACGTGCGGATCTACGACATCATCTACAAGCTGACCGACGACATCGAGGCGGCCCTCAAGGGGATGCTCGAGCCGGAGATCGTGGAGGTGGTCGAGGGCCGGGCCGAGGTGCGCCAGGTCTTCAAGGTCGGACGCGGCGGACAGGTCGTGGCAGGCTGCTATGTCACCGACGGCCGCATCGTCCGCGGCGGAGCGCGCGTCTACCGGAGCGGCCGCGTGGTCGCGACCGACCGGATCGAGTCGCTGCGGCGCTTCCGTGACGACGTCCGTGAGGTGGCGGCGGGCTTCGAGTGCGGCATCGGCCTGGTGGGCCATCACGACCTGCAGGAGGGTGACGTGATCGAGTGCTTCACCCAGCAGACCGTGTCGCGAGCGGCGAGCGCCTGATCGCCGCGACCGCTGCCGCACACCGCGAAGGGGGCACCATGACCGAGCGCACGGCTCGCGTCGACCAGCTGCTCCAGGAGGAGATCAGCCGGGTCGTCGCGCGCGAGGTGCAGGATCCGCGCATCGGGTTCGCCACGGTCACGCGCGTGGAGACCTCGCCGGACCTGCGCCACGCGAAGGTCTGGGTCTCGATCATCGGCCAGCCCGACGAACGCCGGACGACCTTCCGGGCACTGGCCCGGGCGATGCCGTTCGTGCGGCACGAGCTCGGCACGCTGCGCCTGCGGCGGATCCCGGAGTTGCACCTCGAGCTCGACGACAGCCTCGAGCGGGGCACGCGCGTGCTGCAGATCCTCGACGACCTGGAGGCGGGCCGCGAGCCGGCCCCCTCGACCCCCGGCGAGACGCTGCCGTCCCCGGGCCCGACGCGCGCCGAGAGCGGCGAGCCGGGGAAGCCGGCGCCACGGACCGCGCCGAACACCCGTCCCACCCACCGGTCCGTGGCGCATCGGGGCTCCGGGCGCGGATCGCGCCGGTCATGACTCGGACGGCGGACGTGCCGGCGCGCGGAGGCGCGTGGCTTCCGGCGCGCCCCATCCCCGGTACTCCGTCGCTGACGGCCGAGGACCTCGCCGCCGTGCCGGCCGAGGTCGTGGAGCGGCTGCGCTCGGCGCGCCGCGTGCTCACGATCTGCCACGAGAACCCCGAGGCGGACGCGCTCGGATCGGCGCTCGCGCTGGCGCTCGCGCTGGAGGAGCTCGGCGCGACGGCCACGGCCGTCTGCGCCGACCCGGTCCCCGTGCTCTACGACTTCATGCCCGCCATCGGTCGGTTCAGGACCGAGCCCGATCCCGCGGTCGCGTACGACCTGGTCGTGGTGCTCGACTGCGGCGAACTGGAGCGGGTGGGGCCGGTCCTCGGCGCCCACCGCGAGCTGTTCGGACGTGTCCCCATCGTCAACATCGACCACCACAAGTCCAACCCGCGCTTCGGCGCGGTGAACTGGGTCGACCCGGTCGCCTCGGCCACGTGCGAGATGGTCACCCTGCTGCTCGGCGCGATGGGCGTGCCCCTCGTGGCCGGCGGCCGCGCGGTGGCCGACGCGCTGATGGCGGGCCTGGTGATGGACACCGCCACGTTCCAGCACCCGAACGTCACGCCACGCACACTGCGGGTGGCGGCGGACCTGGTCGGGGCGGGCGCTCCGCTTTCCACGACCTCTCGGCTCCTCTACCGGACCAAGCCGGACGTCCAGCTGAAGCTGTTCGGGCGGGTGCTCGCACGCCTCGAGTCGGAGCTGGACGGGCGGCTCGTCTGGTCGACGCTGACGCTGGACGACCTGGCGGCCACCGGCGCGGCTCCGGCGTACTCGGAGGGGATCATCGACCTCCTTGCACAGGCGAAGGCCGGCGAGATCGCGCTGCTGCTGAAGGAGCAGCCGGCCGAGACACGGATCAGCATCCGAACGCGCGACGGTGGTCCCGACGCGACGGTCCTCGCAGCCCGGTGGGGCGGGGGTGGCCACGCCCGCGCCTCCGGGGCCACCATCCCGCTGCCGCTCGCCGCGGCAACCGCCGAAGTCCTCGAGGCGGCGCGGCGGATGCTCCCACCGGTGGAGCCGGCCACGTGAGCCGGGACGGCGACGGCGCGCGCGACCGCGGGAGGGGCAGTCGTGCTCCGCGGCGTGCCGCGGAGCCGGGGGCAGCCCACCCGGAGCAACCGGGCTCGGCACGGCTGACGACGACGAACGGTGTGCTCGTGGCGGCCAAACCGGCGGGGCCGACATCGCACGACGTCGTGGCGATCGTGCGACGGTTGTCAGGCGCGAAGCGGGTCGGGCACGGCGGGACGCTCGATCCGTTCGCCTCCGGCGTGCTCCCGGTGTTCGTCGGCAGTGCGACCCGCATGGTCGAGTACCACCTGCGCGACACGAAGGCGTACCGGGCGGTGGCCTGTTTCGGCGCCCGGTCGACCACGGACGACCTCGACGGGGAGCTCACGCCCGGCGAGGGCCCGGCGCCAACCCGCGAGGCGGTCGAGGCCGCCCTGCCCGCCTTCGTGGGCCACATCGTCCAGCGGCCACCGGCGTTCTCGGCCGTCAAGGTGGGCGGGCGGCGGGCGTACGAGATGGCCCGGCGCGGCGAGCAGCCAGAGCTGCACGACCGCGAGGTCGAGATCCACGAGCTGCGGCTGATCGACTGGGACGACGCCGACCCGGCGCGCCCGTGCGCCGCCCTCGAGGTGCGCTGTTCGGCTGGCACCTACGTGCGTGCGCTGGCCCGGGACCTCGGCGATCGGCTCGGATGCGGGGGGTACCTGGGCGCGCTCGAGCGGACGGCCAGCGGTCCGTTCCGGATCGAGGACGCGATCCCCCTCGACGATCTCCGGCGGCTTCTGGTCGCGGGATCGCTCGCGGGCCGGCTCCTGCCGCCGGACGCCGGCCTCGACGCCTACCCAGAGGTGACGCTCTCGCCGGACGAACTCGCGGCGATCGCGCGGGGCCAGGTGGTGCGGCTGCGCGGCGGGGAGGTGGAGCCGGGGCCTGACGGGCTGGTGCGGGTCGTGGCGGCTGGACGCGGCGTGGTGGCCATGGCGCACCTGCGCGAGCGCCGACTCTATCCGGACAAGGTCCTGGCGGGCGCCGCGGGCTGAGCGAGGCGCCGAGGGTGCAGATGCAGGTCCACGCCGACGTCGACGGGCTGCCGGCCGGGGTGCGCCTGGCCGTGACCGTCGGTGTCTTCGACGGCATGCACCGCGGACACCTCCGACTGCTCCGGTCCCTGGCCAGTGCCGCGCGGCGCTGGCACGCCGAGCCCACGGTGGTGACGTTCGAGCCGCACCCGGATGCCGTGCTGCGTGGCGCGCCACCGCCGCTGCTCTGCGATCCGGCGGAGCGGCTCGGGTGGCTCGAGCTGGCCGGCGTGCGGCATGCCGTGCTGCAGCGGTTCGACGAAACGTTCGCGTCCCAGACGCCCGAGGCGTTTCTCGGCCGGCTGCGGTCGGGCCGCGACCTGGCCGGCCTGGTGATGAGCCCGGAGTCGGCGATCGGCCGGGGACGCGCGGGCACGCCGGAGCGGCTGCGCGAGCTGGGCGCACGCGAGGGATTCCGGGTCGAGGTGGTCGCACCGCTCGAGACCGGCGGGGGCCTGGTGTCCGCGAGCCGGATCCGCGAGGCGCTGGCCGCGGGCCGGCTCTCCGAGGCGCGGCGCATGCTGGGCCGCGACCCGGCCGTGACCGGCCGCGTGGTACGGGGCGACGCGCGGGGACGCTCGCTGGGCTACCCGACCGCCAACCTTGCGTTCGACGCGCAGGTGGCGCTGCCGGCCGACGGGATCTACGCGGTCGAGGCCGGCTGGGGCGGCCCAGACCCGCTCCATCCCGCGCGGACCGCCGCCGGCGTCGCGTCGCTGGGCGTGCGGCCCACGTTCGAGCCCGGGGCGCGGGTCCTCGAGGTCTTCCTGTTCGGCGTCGACGACGATCTGTACGACCAGCGGCTGCGCGTCGTGTTCGTGCGCCGGCAGCGGGCGGAACGGCGGTTCGCGTCGGCGGACGCCCTCGTCGCGCAGATGGATCGGGACGCGGCGCGCGCCCGTGCGATCCTCGCCGCGCGCGGCCTGCGGGACCGGCGCCGCGCGCAGGCCCGGCGTGGCTCGGAGCCGCGCAGCCCATGAGCCCCGGGCCGGGGTCATCCGGGCCGGCAGGGCGACGCGGGCGCATGGTCCGCGAGCGGATCGATCCGCGCCTCACCGCCGCGCTCTTCGCCAACTATCGCACCCCGTCGACGCGATCCTCGAGCTGGTGGACAACGCGGTGGACTCGCGCGTGCCTGGCCGGGCGCTCGAGGTGGATCTCTCGATCCGGCCCGGGACCCTCGTGCTCACGGTGGTCGGCGGCGAGGGGATGGGACCGCGCGACCTCGAGCGCGAGTACCTGCGCTGGGGTGGATCGCGCAAGCGGGCCGGCGAACGGATCGGGCACTACGGGCAGGGAGGCAAGGCGGCCGTCGGGCACCTGGGCGCCCGGTTCGCGATCGTGGCCGGGCGGGCGGGGGACGATCGTGCCTATGGGTTCTCCGACCAGGAGTACCGGGACCGGAGCAGGCTGCGGACCTACGAGCTGCAGGAGCACCCCAAGCCCGTGGATGCCGCGCTCGGGTACGTCCGGCTCGAGATCGGCGCGGTCGACCGGAACCCGGACGCCAGGAAGCTGCGCCAGCGGCTCGCGGAGACGTACCGGCCGCTGCTCGAGGCCGGGGAGGTCCGCATCCGGGTCGATCGCGCGCCGGTGATGCCCGTTGCCTGGCAGCTGGACGAACGGCACGAGGTCGCGGTGCGCGCGGGCGGGCGGATCGTCCGGGGCTGGTATGGGCTTCTCCCGGATCCGCCGTCCCCCGGGACGGATCCCGGGGTTCGCCTTTACCACCTCGGCCGGCTGGTGGGGTCGCCCGAGTGGTTCGGTCACGCCGGTCCCGCATCGCACCCGGCGCTCAACCGGCTGGTCGGCGAGATCGAGCTGCCCCACGTCCCCGTGACCATGAACAAGAGCGACGTCGACCGGGGCAGCGACGAATGGGCCGCGGTCGAGCAGCGCATGCACCGGCTGCTGGCCCCCGTGGTCCGCCGGCTCGCGCGTGGATCCGGGACGGCCGCGAGCCCCCAGGCGCTCCGTACCGCCGACCAGGTGCGGCGGATCCTGGCCCGTGCGCTGCGGCTGCTCGAATCCGGACGGCTGTTCGAGAGTGACGAGGGGACGGCCGGCACGCGAGGCGACGGTCAGCTGAGCCTGGACGAGGCGGTCCGCGATGCGAAGCCGGAGGCCGGCGAGCAGGGCGGCGAAGCGGCGCATGCCGGCGAGGACGAACGGGGCGGGGGCGAACCTGGCGGGCCTGACCGGCCGGAAGAGGCCAAGGCGCCGCCGGCACGCCAGGCCGGCGCAGGCGCGCGTGGCCGTGCGATCGGCGAGGTGGTGATCCGCGCGCTCGACCAGCGCATGCGCAGCGCGATGGTGGTCGAGGACGGGGTGCGGCGCGTGGTGATCAACTCGCGGTACCCGCTGTACGAGGTGCGCAAGGGCGACCTCTGGTACCAGCTCGAGACCGCCCTGCGCGAGGTGTGCGTGACGATCCCGGAGGCCACGGTCCCCGAGTTCGAGCGGCGCGTGAACGAGCTGATGTTCGTCTCGCTGTCGCTGGCGGAGCATCGCCGTCGCGCACGGCGAGTGCCTCGTCCACGGACGCCGCCATTGCTGCCCTGAGTGCTGGCCGTTCACGGACCGGCGAGGACGGTTTGCCGTGCGCGTGCGCGGCTGTTACACTCCGCCGGTTGACAGTTGTGATGTGAAGGTTCGGAGGACCGAGTGCCGCTCGCGCGGGAGACCAAG
>JAJYNP010000034.1 GCA_021786265.1 Chloroflexota bacterium | reverse complement strand
TGGCGCCGGCCCCGGCGGCCAGCCGGCCCCCGATGGACCGTACCGTGTCCGGCTGACGCTCACCGACGAGAACGGCGCGGTCGCCTCGGCCGAACTCCGGGTCTCGAAGGTGAGCGCACCCGCCTATCCGCCGGCCCCGTCGACCGTCACCGTCTTCCTGGACCCGGGTCACGGCGGCCCGGAGACGGGGGCGACAGGCGTGCTCGCCGGCGGCGCGATCGTCCGCGAGTCGGACGTCGACCTCGACATCGCGCTGCGCCTGGCGGCCATGCTGCGCGACGCCGGGATCCGCGTGTCGATGTCGCGGACCGGTGACACCGCCGCGAACCGCGACGGGGTCGACCGCAATCGGGACGGCAGGGTGGACGGCACCGACGAGTTCCTGGCCCGCATGGACGCCGCGAACAACGTCCGCGCCGACCTGTACGTGGCCATCCACAACAACTGGATCCCGGAGGGGAAGGGGAGGACGGAGGCGTTCTTCTGCGGTCGCGGCTGCAGCGGTTCGGCGGCGAGCGAGGCGCTGGCGGCCGACATCCTGCGGGCACACGTCGCCCGGCTGGCGCCGCTGCAGACGGCCGACTGGCGGCTGACGGTGGGCGACCCGTCGATCCCCGACGCTGAGCGCAACCCGACCGACGACTACCTCCGGTTCGCTCCTGCATCCCTGCCCGCGGGCCGGCATTTCTACGTCCTCGGGCCGTACGACGCCGACTTCCGCCCGCGGCCGATCCAGGCGCCCGGCGTCCTGGTGGAGTCGCTGTCGCTCTCGAACCCGCATGAGCTGCAGCTGCTGGCGGAGCCGTCGGTCAGGACGCTGCTCGCGACCGCGTACTACGACGGGATCGCGGCGTTCCTGGCGGACCGCCCGCTCGGCCTGCGGCTCGATGCGGTCGCGCCTGCGCCACCCGCGCGGGCCGGCGTCACCATGAGCCTGCGGGTCAGGGTCAGCAACAACGGCACGGCGCCCATCCCGGCCGGGCTCAGGCTCACGGTCGGGGCGGTGCCGTTCGCCGCGCCGTACGACGGCTCACCGTCGCCCGGCAGGCAGATCGGGTCGGCGACGCTGGCGAAGCCGATCCTCCCGGGGCACGCCGCCACCGTCGCGGTGTCGGTGCGGCCGGCGAGCGCGGGTGCCCAGACCTGGAAGGTCGAGGCGCTGGTGGGTGGGGTCCGCGCCTCGACGTTGCGCGTGCCGTTTCTCCAGGTGCGGGTGTCGGTCGGACGCTGAACCCCCGCGCAGGTCCTCCTGGCGCGTGCCGGCTGGGCGTGGCCCGACTGGGCCACCGCGGCGAACCGCGTCGACATCGCGTTCCAGGGGGCATGGGCGGCATCACCGTCGAGTGAGGACGACCGCCGATCAGCCTCCGTACCGCCAGCAGTCCGGCAGGTGATCGTCGACCAGCCCGACGCTCTGCATGAACGCGTACACGATGGTCGGGCCGACGAACCGGAACCCACGGTCCCGTAGATCCCGGGACAGCCGGTGGGCGAGCGGACCGGCGGAGGGCACGTCGTCGCGCGTCGCGGCGGGCGGCAGACGGCGGGGCGGGCCGTCGAGCTGTCCCCAGAGCCAGCCATCGAACGAACCCGCCTCGCGCGCGATCTCGAGCACGCCACGCGCGTTGCCGATGGTGGCCTCGATCTTGGCCCGATTGCGCACGATCCCCGCATCCGCGACGAGCCGCCGCACATCCGACGCATCGAACGCCGCCACCGTCGCCGGATCGAAGCCCGCGAACGCGCGGCGGAACGCCGGTCGCTTGTGGAGGATCGTCGACCACGAGAGCCCGGCCTGGAACGACTCGAGGGCCAGCCGCTCGAAGAGCACCGCGTCTCCGTGCGCCGGCACGCCCCACTCCTCGTCGTGGTAGACGACCATCAGGGTATCTGTCGGCTCGGCGCCGTCGGACCACCAGCAGCGGGGGAGGGGAGCCCCGTGGTCGCTCGCGCTCATCCCAGCGGCCCGCCGATGGCCGCGCCGACCGGCTCGACGGGCACCCCGGTCTCCAACCGGGCGAAGATCCCGCCCCGCGCCCGGTAATGGGCCACGAGCCGCGCGTACTCGGCTTCCACCCAGCCGTAGTCAGGGTGGTGCGCGGTCCACGGCCTCAGGAACACGATGCCGTGCACGCGGAGTTGCATGAGTTCCTTCAGGCATCCGAAGCAGGGCTGGAGCGTGGTGTAGACCCAGGCGTCCTCGAGAGCCACGCCGAACCGGGCGGCGGTCACCACCACGTTCTGCTCGGCATGCACGCACAGGCAGATGTCGTACAGGCGCCCCGTCAACCCCGCCGACGGGGCGTCATGCCGGAGCGCGCAGCGCCGGCACCCGCGCTCCTGCTCGGTGCAGTTGGGGTAGCCACTGGGCGTGCCGTTGTAGCCCATGCCCAGCACGCGGTCATCGCGCACCGCCACGGCACCCACGCGACTCCCCAGGCATTTCGCGCCGCTCTCGACCACGCCCGCGAGCCGCATGTAGAAGTCGTGCTTCGGCCACGACTGGTCTCCCGGGCGCACCACGTCGAACGCCACCGTCCGATCCCCAGTCATGGTCGTCTCCCTGCGCGGCTCCTGGTGCACGATAGTGTCGCGGATTCGGAGCGCCCGTGGCACGATGGGCCCGACGCTGCCGGCGGGACCGGCCGAGGGTGGCCGTGTTCCCCGCGACGTCGAACGGAAGCGAGGTACCTGCCGTGTCCGCCTCGTTCACGCTGTCCAGCACCGCGTTCGCCAATGGCGGCGCCATCCCCTCGAGGTTCACCTGCGACGGCACCGGCCAGTCGCCGCCGCTCGCTTGGCGCGGGGCACCCGAGGGCACCCGGGCGTTCGCGCTCCTCGTCACCGATCCGGATGCCCACGGATTCGTGCACTGGGTCGCGACTGACATCCCCGCATCGAGCGCCGGGCTGTCCGAGGGCGCGTCCGGGTCGGGTAGGGCGGGGCGCGAGGGTCGCAACGACTTCGGCCGGACCGGCTGGGGCGGTCCCTGCCCGCCGTCCGGAACGCACCGCTACGTCTTCGAGCTGTTCGCGCTCTCGGCACCGCTCTCCCTCCCCGGGGCGCCGTCCGCGGCGGCCGTCCGGGCCGCAATCCGGGAGCGGCTGCTCGGCGAGGCGCGGCTCACCGGGGCGTATCGGCGCGGCGCCTGAGGGCGGCGCCCGGAGTTGAGGCTCGCGCCGAGCCCCGGACTCCTGTAGAGTCGCCGGAGATGAGCGGACAGCAGCAGCCCGGCCGCGTCGCGATCGTCGGGGTCGGCAACGTGGGCGCCACCTTTGCCTACACCCTCCTCCTCAGCGGCCTCGCCACCGAGATCGTGCTGGTCGACGTCAACCGGGAGCGCGCCGAAGGGGAGGCGATGGACCTCGTCCACGGCGTCCCGTTCGCGCCACCCGCGCGCGTGTGGGCCGGCGGCTACGAGGACTGCGCCGGGGCGGCGGTCACGGTGATCACGGCCGGAGCCAACCAGCGGCCCGGCGAGTCCCGCCTGGAGCTGTCGAAGCGCAACACGACGATCTTCCGCCAGATCGTCCCCGCGGTCGCGCGGGCGAACCCGGACGGGATCATCGTGGTGGCCACCAACCCGGTGGACGTGCTGACGTACGAGACATGGCGGCTCTCGGGCCTGCCGCCCGAGCGGGTGATCGGGTCCGGCACGATCCTCGATACGGCCCGCTTCCGGTACCTGCTCAGCGAGTACTTCGCGGTTGATCCGCGGAGCGTGCACGCCTACATCATCGGCGAGCATGGCGACAGCGAGGTGCCGGTCTGGTCGCTGGCGAACATCGCGGGCATGCGGCTGCCGGCGTTCTGTGCGTCACAGGGCCGTCCGTACGAGCCGGCCGAGATGGAGGAGATCTTCCGGCAGACACGCGATGCCGCGTACGAGATCATCGAGCGCAAGGGCGCGACGTACTACGCCATCGGGGCCGGGTTGCTCCGGCTGGTGGAGGCGATCGTGCGCGATCAGCGCACGGTGCTGTCGGTGTCGAGCCGGATCCAGGGCTACTACGGGCTGGGCGATGTCTCGTTCAGCCTGCCCACCGTGGTGGACCGGACCGGGGTGGCTCAGCCGCTCCGCCTGGAGCTCGATGCGCACGAGCAGGAGGGGCTCCGGCGGTCGGCAGAGATCCTGCTGTCGACGATCCGCGAGGTGGAACGCTCCTGACCAGGGCGGGCACGAGGAGCAGGATCGCCCACAGGTCCCGGCAACGCCGCAGACGCAGCCACTCGGCGCGAAGGGAGGCGATCACCGTCGCGCCTCGGGCGACCCGCCCGGCTGGTCTTCTCGCGACGCCTGGCCCCGATCTCGTCCCTGCGACCGGGTCAGCTCGAGCAAGAGATCCTCGACGGATGAACCCCGAGACGTGACCTCGACGGGGAAGATGGCGGCCGCCGCCAGCAGAGCGACGACCTCGTCGCCGGTGGACCCGTGGACCTCCATGGTGGCCGATGAAGCGGGAGCCGACCCGGCCGCGGCCGCCTGCAGGCCCGCGCGTTGGAGGACGGCGACCGCCATCCACAACTGCGTCGGGGTGGCAAGGCGGACAAACACTCGCTGCTCGGGGCTCAGCAGATCGCGCGGCGTGCCGACGACCAGGATCCGCCACGGTCGAGGATGGCGACACGGTCGCACACGCGCTCGACCTCCGACAGCAGATGGCTCGACAGCAGCACCGTAAGGCCCGCAGCCTTGAGACGGGCGACCAGCTGGCGGACATCGACGATGGTCTGCGGGTCGAGACCGTTCGCCGGGTCGTCCAGGATGCGCAGGTCGGGCCGCGCGATCATGGCGCCGGCGATGCCCAACCGCTGACGCATGCCCGTCGAGTAGTGGCCCACCTGTCGGTCCATCTCTGTTCCAAGCCCGACGAGGTCCAGCAACTCGCACGTTCGAGCGCGGGCATCGGATGCCGACAGCCCAGCTGCCGTGGCAAGCACGAGCAGGTTCTCCGTTGCCGACAGGTACGGGTAGAAGGCTGGCCGTTCCACCAGGGCGCCGACGCGATGCGGCATGATCGGCTGCGGCTCACCCTGCGGCCAAAGAGATCCACCAGGCCCCGGTCGGGCGCGACCAGTCCCACGATCATACGGATCAGGGTCGTCTCGCCAGCACCATTGGGCCCGAGCAGGCCGAGCACTTCTCCGCGCTCGACCTGGAGATCGACGTCGTCGACCGCGTGGACATGCCCGTACGTCTTGACCAGTCCGGCGGCGGTGACTGCTTCGCCAGGCGTGGTCATGGTCTCACTCTGGTCGTTCATCGGTTGCGATGTTGACCACGTCGTGCCCGTGGCGCGGGGCGGCAAGACGGAGCTGAAGAACCTCGTCGCATCGTGGCGAACCTGCAATCGCCGTAAGGGTGCTCGGCCACGGCCTGCCTCTCGCGGCTGGTTCTGGTGGTTCTCATAAGGTCCCGGGCCGGCGTCGCGGGGGCCGCCGTCCCCGACGGCGACGGTCCCCCACAGGTGGCGATCAGCAGCGATGCTGCGACGAGGACCACCCGGACGCTACTCGTTCCCATCGAGCGCGACCAGGGCTTTCAGCGGCACCCCCGAGAGCAAGAGGTGTCTCCCGCTCGCGTCATACATCTGCCAGACCTCCCAGCCATCGACGATCTGCTCGGACCGGAGCAACGCGCCCGGCGCGTTCGCGATGACGCGCAGGCCGCGCGCTGCAGACCAGGTGGCAAGGTGATCGTCGGTGGCGAATTGCTGGGCGGTGCCTGGCTGGAAGCAGCCGAGGATCGTGACCGGTCCCGAGGCGCCGACCGGCCTGCACTCCCGAGAACCGACGGGGTTGAGGACTTCGACGGACGACCCTGCCGCGCGGATGGTGAACGCACCCGAGCTCTTGCCGCCGAGCTGGGCGAGAACGGCGTCGCCGTCGAGCGCGATGGCCTGGGCTGGCAGCGGCTCATCCGCCGCGGCGGCAGGCACGGTGATCTCCTGGGCATCGCCGGTCGCGAGTGGCGCGCGCATGATCCGCCAGCGATCGATGGTTCCCGCAACGAGAGCGTTGGGCGATTTCACCCACGCGAGCGTCGTCGCGGACCTGGCGAGGTGTACCACGGCTGTCTCCGTCGTCACCTCCCGGACGATGGCGCCCGTGGCGAGCGACCGAACCACGACGGATGAGCCGGCAGGCAACTCCGGCGTGGGACGCTCGACGGCGTAGGCCACCAAGCCTGACGACACGGCCGTCGCGGGCACGAGCGGGTCGTCGCAGTAGATCCCGGCAGTCGGGTATCGGAATTGCCGGGTGGCGACGCCGTGGTCGAGCTCGTGCCATGCGCCCGACGGCAGCCCGTCGCTCCCGAGGGGCACCGAGAGCAATCGCCAGGCAACCGGCTGACCCGATGCGGACGAGCAGGGGGTCGTCGAGTGTTCAGCGACCGGCGGGTCGCGCCGCCAGACCATGACCACGAGGATCCCCTCGTCGGCGCGCGCCGAGTCGATCGCCTCATACTCCTGCAGCGGGACCGGAACCGCCCGCTCGGACCCACCCAGGTCCGCCACCATGAGCGTCCTGGTGCTGGGCTCCATCGGCTCTGCGCCCAAGCAGACGTAGGGCCCCTGCGGCGGCCCACCGGACGCCGGCACGAGAGCGATCGGCAGGGTGACAGTGCACACGCTGCCGGCGGGCAAGCTGACAGCGCTGATGCCGGCGAGCGGCGACGTGGCCGAGGGCGTTGGCAGGACCGTGGGAGACGGCATGAGCGACTGGGTCGGTGTCGGCTCGGGCTGGGACGCGCCCGGCGACGGACTCGCGGCGGGTACCGGCCCGGTGGGAGGACGGAGCGCGAGGAGCATCGCGCCGAGGGCCACGATGAGCACGGCGGCGGCGAGTCCGGCCGCGAGCCGCGGCGCGAGACGCAGCTAATGCCGACTCGCCGGCCGGGGCGAGGCGAGCACATCGGCAACGCGTGCCCGCAGGGCCGGGGAGGCGGGCTCGGCCATCATCCGTGCGAGGATCCGCTGGAGATCCCGCTCGAACTGCTCGTCGCTCATCGCCCGTTCTCGCTGGCCTCGTCGCGTTCATACGCCGCCCGCAGGTGTTGCAGGGCGTAGTGGAGGCGCGACTTCACCGTGCCACGGCGCTCACCCGTGTGCGCGGCGATCTCGTCGAGGGACAAACCTGAACCGCACGCGGGGCACGTGGGGGAGCGCTCGAGGCAACCGAGTACGCCTGCTGGCGGCCGTCCTGGCCCGGCTGCCCTCGAGTCGACGGTGTTGGCCGGCCCCTGGGTGGCGGGCTCGCGACGCCAGGGGCGCTGACGGTGCGCCCGCGCGAGGCCCAGGTGGACGGGCGGTCACGCCTCCCGCCACTCGGCGTCCGTCGCCAGCCCGGTCAGGAAGATTGCCTCGGGGAGCTCGACGTTGAAGCGAACCTCGCCGAACTCCGCGACGGCCGCCTCGGCGCCGCCGTACCGGGCCGCGAACCGGAGCAGCACTCCAAACTCGCGGTCCAAGCGAAGTTCGTACGCATCCCCCGGCCAGACCGGGTAGTCCTCGACATCCCGGTGCGTGCCCACCAGGCGCACGCAGGCCCGACCGGCCTGCGTGACCTCGCCGAGCGGCTCGAGCGTCAGTTGGTCCAGGATCCGGGATGCATCCAACATGGCCTCGAGCACCCCGGGCGCGGCCGGAAGGGCCGTGCGCTCCGGACGGATCCGGTCCACGCCGTCGGGGCCGGCCGATCGAATGCCAGTCCACCACCGCCGGCCCATGGTCACCAGGATCGCGGTCTGCGGCTCCTCGTCAGCTCGGGTCTCCACCCGCCACCGGTCGGGCAGCGCACGGGCGACCGAGCAGACCAGTCGCGCCGGGACCGCCTCGAAGGGCGAGACCGGCGGGACGGTGGGTGCCTTCCCTCCGTGCCACCCTTGGCTCCGTCCTGACAGCCGCTCGCTCCGTTCGGTCGGCTCGAGCGCCGCCACGCTGCCCGGCAGCCGGTCCGCCAGCCACGCCTGCCAGGCACGCCGCAGCGCCGGTCGGTCCAGCAGGACGGATACCTGCCCGGTCAGCGTTGCCAGCCGGTGGTGCCCGCGTCGCGCGGCCTCGAGCGGGTCGATGATCCCGGTCTCCTTGCCGATGGTCCGGTCGGTCGCGGTCGGCCGACGGCGACCGACCGGTCTACTCCTCAGCCGCCCCCGCAGGGCAGGGCCCCGGACTCGTTGTAGGTGGACGCCGCGTAGATGATCCCATCCGGCCCGGTCGCCTGGCTATAGGTGTCGATCCGGAAGCGATGGGTCGGCGTGCTCCCCACACAGGTGTACGCCGGATTCACGTAGATGCTCATGCGGAACGTTCCCGACAGCTGCTTCTGGTCGACCTGGGTCCACCAGCAGACGAGGAAGAAGCAGTCCTGCCGGGACAGCGCGGCCGAGACCGAGATGGCCGGCATGATGGTCTGGCAGATGGTGTTGCCCTGGGCGTCGACCGTGCCGGGCACGTGGGTCGACATGTGCGGCAGGTCGCTGCGGCTGATGCATCCCCACGGATTGCTTGCCATCGGGGTTACGCCTGCCGACGTTCCGGTGGGCATGAGGGGTGCCGTTCCCTGGGTGGCCGTGGGACTGGCGGCCAACGCCGTGGGTGCGGTGATCAGGGCGATCAGCGCGCCCGCCAGAATCGCCTTGACTAGTCTTCGGGTGTGCATCCTTGAGGCCTCCCGTGTAGGTCGCACCGATGGGCTTCAGGAAATGCTGCGTCGGCCATAGGCCCTCCTTCCCTCCCGCTAACGTGGCTGGATAAGCTCCGGCCGGTTGATTCACGCGTGAGAGCTACATTCACGACAGTGGCTCCACCGAGCTGAACGTGTCGTTCCACGCATCGCCCACGTAGGGGACCGATACGTTGCAGCAGAAGTTGTAGAGGCGCCCGGTCATGCCGATGTCCTGGCCGAAGCGACCCGCGTGCCCGCCCAGGGCGACGAAGGCACTGATGCGATCGTTCCAGCCGATCGTGCGCAGGTCCGGATAGGGCAACGAGGCGACGTACGAGCCCGAGCTGGACGTCGGATACGCGTTGTCCCACCACTGCACGTACGCGGCCGTCATCGGCGCGAGTGCAGGCTGGAGCGCGACTACGTCGGCGTCGCGCGCCGCGGCGCTCGCGAAGCAGTGGATCTGCGGGGCGGCGAGGTCGTCGCAGTGGTAGCGCCCGACCTCGGAGAGCGCAATCGCCCGGCCGTCGAGCGTCGCCTGGAGGACTGGCCCGCTGCTCGCGAGCGTCGGGCTGCTGGAGCCCGGCCCGGCCCCCACGAGTGCCGCCCCGAGGAGCGTGCCCGCGACGCACAGCCGGACCGCAGTGGTGAGGCGAAGATACGGGTGGTGCATGTGCGCTATGGCCCTCGTGCATGGCTACCGACGCGGCCATCCTGAACCGCACGCGGGGCATGACGAAAGCGATGAAAACCCGGGGGTCGGCTGTTGCACACGAGCCCGCGCGCGGGCTCGACCGCGCGGGCAGCGGTCTGGCGCTCGCGGGGCTGGCTACCTGCGCCGCTGGCGTCGCTCTCGGTCTCTGGCTCGCTCTCGCGCCGCAGGTCGAGCTGGGCGTGCACCTGGACACGACGGGCACGCCGGCGACCATCGCGTCGGTCTGGCCGGGCGGCCCAGCGTGGGGTCATGGGCTCCGAGCCGGGATGACGGTCGTCGAGAACGACGTCACCGCCGGTGCGCTGACCGCGGCCGACGCGTCCGGGGTCGAGGTCCGCGCAACGCATGAGCGGGCCTACGCCGACCTGTATGACGTCGCTCGCTGGGCATGGATCGCGGCCGCCCTTCTCATCACGGGGGTGGCGCTCGCCTGGCGCGTCCGCGCGTACCGCGGCGCGCTGCTGGTGGCCGCGGTCGGCCAGCCACTCGCCGCGCTTCCGGTCGCGGCCTCGGGGCTTCCTGTGCCGATGCTACTCGGCGGTATCCTCGGTCCGCTCACTGCGGCGCTCGCCGCGACGGTGGCGATGGTCGGGCCCGCGCGAACCCGCACTGCCGTGCTGGTGGGCAGCGCCACCGCGCTCACGCTCGCCGGCTGGTTGTTCGCGATCCTGCTGATGCCCGTGTTGTACCCGCTGGCCGAGGGGGCGCGTCTCAGCGCACGGACCGCCGGTCTGGCCATCGCAGCGGCAACATCCGTTGGTCGGTTCGTCACCCTGCCCGCACGTGTGCGCACGGGCGATTTGGCCAGCATCGCGGGCGGCGGAGCAGCCGGCCTGCTGATGGCGCTCACCGTACGGCCCCCGCTACCGGTCTCGGTTGGAGCCCTCGCCTCGGGCGCGACCGCCGGCTGGCTGGCCTGGCGGGTTGCGTCGCGTATTCCGGCCGGCATGGTTCCAGCCGGGTTGCGTCACCGGCTCACCGACGAGGCGCTGGATGCCGAGCGCGAGCGCGTTGCTCGCGAGCTCCACGACGTCCCGCTCCAGGAGCTGTCGCTCGTGATCGAGAAACTCGACGCGACCGGCGCCCGCGAGGTAGCCGAGGAGCTCCGCGCGGTGGCAGATCAGTTGCGTAGCCTGGGCCAGGAGCTCGAGGCCCCGCTCCTGAGAGCCCTGGGCCTCGGAGAGGCTCTGGCCACCTTCGCCCGAGCAGAGCGGCCTGCCAGCGTGACCGTCGCGCCCACGGTTGCGCTCCAGGATGGCTGGCTGCCGGCCGAGGTCGAGCTGCAGCTCTATCGGATTGGCGAGGAGGCGCTTCGGAATGCTTTCCGGCATGCCGCGGCGCATCGGATCGAGCTCGTGGTGGAGGGGGACGGCTCACGCTGCCGGCTCGTCGTGCGCGACGACGGACGCGGGTTCAGCCAGGATGCACTCGGCAGCGCCCTCCAGGGTGGCCACTACGGCCTGGTCGCCATGCGCGAGCGGGCTGAGTCGATCGGTGCGCGGCTTCGGCTCCGTTCCGCGCCACGTCATGGCACGCAAGTGGAGCTGGTATGGACCACCAGGTGATCCGCGTCGGCATCATCGACGACCATCCGGTGGTCCGGGCAGGAAGCGTCGCGGGCCTGTCAGCCTGCGAGGACATGGTGGTTGCCTGGGCGGTGGGCGACGCAGCAGATGCGCGTGATCGTGCGCGTGGCGATCGGCCCGACGTCGCACTCATGGACCTCCGGCTCGGGAACGACCTCGCGCTCGACCTCATCCGGGAGCTGCGGAACGATGGGCGCACGCGGGTCCTGGTGCTGTCTGCCTTTGCCCAACCGGCGTACGTCTCGGCTGCCCTGGAGGCGGGTGCGGCCGGGTATGTGCTCAAGAGCGAGCCGCTCGAATCGCTAGCGCAGCACATTCGGGTCGTCGCGGAGGGCGGTCACGCAATCTCCGCAGCCCTTGCGACGACTCGGCGCCCGCCGCACCTCACCCTGCGCGACCGATCGGTGCTCCGACTCCTCGTCGAGGGCCGCTCGAACGACGAGATCGGCCGCGCGCTGGGGCTCACGGAGAAGACGGTCGAGTCGTACCTGCGCGTGCTATTCCGCCGAACCAGAGCCGCCACCCGCACCGAACTCGCAATGCGCGCCATGCGCGAGGGTTGGCTCGACGTTGCCGGGTGAGCCCGGGTCCGCCGCCGCGGCCGACCGCCGCCATGAGCCGGGTGATCGCCCGACCTCCGGGTTTTCATCGCTACCAGGTTGCCGCTCCACAGTTGCCGCTCCGCGTGGGTCCCCAGGAGCCTTGCCGGCGCGGGTGGCCGTCCCGGCCACGCGCGGCACGCGAGTGCTCACACGGGCTGCGGAACCTTCGCTGCAGCAGGCTCGGGCTCGAGCCGGCCGGTCGCCGGGTCGAAATGGCGTACCTCGTGGATGGACTCGTAGG
>JAJYNP010000054.1 GCA_021786265.1 Chloroflexota bacterium | reverse complement strand
CGGCTCCGACGTCAACCTATTTAGTGCCTACGCCTCACACCGTGAGACGAACGCCAATCGTGCTCAGACCAGGATCGATTCGTGCTCACGGCCGAGCGGACGGCCGTAGGAGCTTCGGCCTAACCCCTCCTCCGTTTGACCGTCCCCGCTTCGCGGCGTATAGTCCGTGATCGCGGGGTGGAGCAGCGGCAGCTCGTCGGGCTCATAACCCGAAGGTCGGCGGTTCGAATCCGTCCCCCGCAACCAATCCGCATACCGACCGAACGACCCTGGGACCCGCCTCCCGGGGTCGTTCTCTTATGCCGGCTCCCATGGCAACGTCGCGCGTGACCAGGCACCCGTGGCTTGGCGCCCCGTGCCGCCTGCCCGTCCGGCGCCGCCTGCCGGATCCCTACTCGGTCCGGAACGTCAGCAGCGTGGCCGCGACCAGCGCCACCGCCCAGGCCGCCAGCGCCGCGGCCTGGATCGGATCGACGACCCCACCCGGCTCGAGTGTCCCCCGCAGCAGCCCCGCCAGCTGGGCCGGCGGCAGCAGGGACGCCGGGACCGCGATCGCCTGGGGCAGGTGGTCGAGCGGGATGATGATGCCGCCCAGCAGCAGGAAGACCAGGTACAGCCCGTTGGCCACCGCCAGCACCGCTTCGGCCCGCAGCAGGCCCGCCAGAAGCAGCCCCAGCGCGCAGAAGGCGATGGAGCCCAGCAGCAGCCACGGCAGCGCGGCCAGGACGCCCGGGACGATCCCACCGGGCGGCGCCCACCCGAGGATCGCCCCCACCGCGGCGATCAGCACCACCTGGACGATCTCGGTCACCACCACTGCGAGGGTCTTCGCGGCCAGCAGCGCGGGGCGGGGGAGCGGCGATCCGCCGAGTCGCTTCAGCACTCCGTACGCGCGCTCGAACGCCGTCGCGATTCCCAGGGAGACCAGCCCGGTCGACACGATCGCCAGCGCGAGGATGCCCGGCACCACCTGGTCGACCTGGCGCCCGCCCCACGATGGCGGCGGCAGCAGCGGTACGGTCGAGAAGAAGACCAGCAGCAGCAACGGGATTGCCAGCGTCACCAGCAGGTTCTCGCCCCGCCGGGTCGTCAGGACCAGCTCGACCCGCGCCTGGGCCAGGAACGCACGCCACGCCTGCACGGCACTCACGACGCGCCCCCCTCGCCCACCAGCCGCAGGAACACGTCCTCCAGGCTGCCCTGCCCGACCCGGATCGCGAGGGGCTCGATGCCGACCGTGAGCAACCAGGTGCTGAGCTCCACCAGGAGGTCGCCGGCGGACGCGGTGCGCAGCACGTAGACGCCCGGCCGGTCGACGCGCAGTGCCTGGACCGTCGGGAGCCGGCCGACCTGGGCGAGTCGTTCCGCGTCGAGGGGCGCGGGCAGTTCCAGGCGGACCTCGCGCAGGTCAACCAGCGGCCCGGCAGGCCCGGGTGTGGGCTCGGCCGGCACGGACACGGGCTCGACGGCGCTGGAGGCCGCCGAGAGCTCGCCGGCCGCGGGAACGCCGGGCACCGGGCGTGCCACCCCCAGCCCCCGGCGCAACTCGGCCGGCGTGCCCAGCGCGACCAGGCGTCCGCGGTCGATGATCGCGACCCGGTCCGCCAGCGCCTCTGCCTCGTCGAGCAGGTGCGTGGTGAGCAGGATCGTGGTGCCGCCCTCGCGCAGTTCGCGCAGCACGCCCCACGTCTCCCGCCGCGCCTGCGCGTCCATCGCGCCGGTCGGCTCGTCGAGGATCGCCAGCCGCGGCCGCCCGACGATCGCGAGCGCGAGGCTGAGCCGCTGCCGCTCGCCGCCCGACAGGTCCCGGTAGCGGCTGCGCGCCACCCGCGAGAGCCCCACCTGCGCGAGCAGCTGGATGGGTTCGAGCGGGTCCGGGTAGAACGCGGCGAACAGCTCGAGCGCCTCGATCGGCCGCAGCTGCGAGTACAGCCCGCCCGACTGGAGCATGAGCCCCAGGTTCGGGCGCAGCCGGCCGCCCTCCCGGCGCGGATCGTACCCGAGCACGCGGACCGTGCCGCCGTCCGGCCGCCGGTACCCCTCGACGATCTCGACGGTGGTGGTCTTGCCCGCCCCGTTCGGCCCGAGCAGCGCGAACAGCTCGCCGCGTCCGACCGTCAGGTCGAGCTCGTCCACCACCGCCCGCCCGTCGTATCGTTTGGTCAGGCGCTCGAGGACGATCGCGTCGCCGCCGCCGGCGCCACTCATGATCCGCCCCCCACGTCCACGGCCTCGCGGCGCGGTCTCACTGCACGATCTGCCGGAGGTACGACGTCAGCGCGTCCTGCGGTGGTGGCCCGTAGCTCGTGTCCCGGATGACGCCGTGGCGATCCACGAAGAAGGTCGTGGGGATGGCCGTCACCCGGTACGCCCTCGCTACCGCTCCGTCCGCGTCGATCAGCGCCGGCCACGTCGCTCCTTCCTTCGCCATGAACTTGCCCGCGCTGTCCGTCGAATCCTCGTAGACGATGCCGAGTACCTCCAGCCCCTGCGCCGCGTATGCCGTGCGTGCCTGCCGGTACATCGGGAACTCCTGCTGGCAGGGGATGCACCAGGAGGCCCAGAAGTTGACCACCACGGGCCGGCCCGCATAATCCGACAGCGCCACGGCTTGCCCCTCCAGGTCGACCAGGTGGAATCCGGGCGCGCGCTGACCGTTCAGGCCTCCGGCGCCGACGACGATGACGCTCCCCGGAGCCGGCGCTCCCGCGGAGCCCGCCGTCATGCCGCCAGCGACGCCCAGCGTCCCGCATCCCGCCAGCAGCGACGCGACGACCGCGAACGCGACGGCCGCCGCGAGGCGGGCCGTGCCGGAGGCGCCGGGTTTCGCCCTGGAGGCTGGAATGCGAGCGGCGGGCCGCGGGGCGGCCAGGGTCGAGATCAGCGGGTGAAGCGTTGCGCCCTCACTTGACCACGAGTGTCCCGTTCATGGTGGGGTGCACGTCGCAGTGGAAATAGTACGTCCCGGGGTGGAGCGCAGGCACGGTGTAGGTCACCGTCTGCGGCCCCGTGACCACAGTGCCGTGGAAGAAGCTCCTGGTCATCTGGCCGGAGTCGAAGATCGCGATGTTGTGCGGCACCGGGTCCTTGTTCTCGAACACGATCGTCAGGGGCTGTCCCGCGGGCGCCGTGAGGGTCGACTCGAGGAATTTGATCCCCTGGGCCGTGACGTGCAGCTGGCTGCTCGGGGCCGCGCCACCGGCGACCCCGGCGGCTGCCGCGCTCGGCTGGGCCGCCGCGGGCACGGAGCTCACCGACGCGATGATCGACGGCGCGGCGCCGGCCGCCACGCTGGCGACGGCGATCGCCGCGTAGACGGCCACGAGCCGCCTGGGGAACGCGCGCTCGGGGTCGCGTGAGACGGGCTCCGGGACATGTCCTGCGTCGACCTGGCGGAACTCGCGGCCCGCGTCGCGGAACCAGCCCGCGATCGCGATGAGCACCATCGCCAGGCCGCCCACCAGGATCGCGGGGTTCATCACCAGCCCGAACAGCACGAAGAACGCGCCGATCGGCAGGAAGAACGGCCACGGGCTGGGTGCGGGTGCGTGGACCTCGTGCCCGGCCACCACCGCCACCGCGGCCGACTCTGACGCCGCGGCTGCCTGGGCCGCCTCTGCCGCGGGTGGGATTACGGACACGGGCCCGCGCGGCACGACCCAGGACCCGCTCTGGAGCGCAGCGAACGCCGAGGCGTGGGCCGGGAGTGCCCGTGTGGCACCCTCGCTGCCGCCGAGCGCATGAGCGTGAGACGCGGCGCCCTCCACGCGCTGCCAGTCGAGCATCGCATCGCGGATCCATCCCCCGAGCACGGCGAGCGTGACCACCAGGCCGATCAGCGCCAGCGACGCGTTCACCGGCTCGCCGGCCGGGTGGATCACGATCGAGAAGAGCACGATGGCCAGCCCGATCGGCAGGAAGAACGGCCACGGGCTGGGGCCCGGCAGGTGCACGCCGGCGGGGGGTGCGCCGGCGGCGAGCGGGCGCGGGACTCGGGACCGGTTGATCGACGCCATCGAGGACCAGCGCCGTGCCGTCACCAGCAGGACCGCGATCACCATCCCGCTGAACAGCAGCGGGAGCCAGTGGATCGGGTCGGTCCAGTCCGGCGAGACGAACCTGTCCAGGATGCTCAGCAGCGACGACCAGGCGTCGGAGATCGGGGCCGGCATGGCGAAGTCAGCCTACTCCCCGGGCTCGTTGCCGCTCAGCAGCACGCCGAAGGTGAAGGCCATCGCGACGCCCAGCAGGATCAGCGCGACGACGCCGGTCAGGTCCGGGCGGGGTGCTCCCAGGAAGCGCTGTACCAGCGCGTACACGACCCCGACGAATACGAAGACGCCGCCCAGCGCGAGCGGGACGCGCCGGTGAACCAGGCTGCGCATGGTGTGTCCCTCCTACCGCAGCAGGTAGAGCGTGGAGAAGAGCCCGATCCACACGACGTCCACGAAGTGCCAGTAGATGCTGACCGCCTCGACCGCCGTGTGATGCCGGGCCGAGAACTGGCCGTTGATGCCGCGCAACAGCACGACGCTCATCCCGATGACGCCACCCAGCACGTGCGCACCATGGAAGCCGGTCATCGTGAAGAAGAGGGTGCCGTAGACGCCGCTGCTGATGCCGAAGCCGAGGGAGGCGTAGTCGTAGAGCTGGCCGCACAGGAAGACCACGCCCAGGATGACGGTGACCGTCATGGCGCGGACCATGCCGGTCCGGTCGCCCTTCCGGATGCACGAGACGGCGTACTGCATGGTGAAGGAGCTGCTGACCAGGATCACGGTGAGCACGGCCGCCAGACCGAGGTCGAGCTCGAACCCCTGCGGCGGCCAGACCGTGTGTTCCGCCCGGATGTTGAAGTACGCGCCGAAGAGCCCGGCAAAGAACATGATCTCGCTGGCGATGAAGAGCAGCATCCCCACCAGGGCGGTGTCGATGCCCTGGCGCTCGCCGTGCGCGGGCGCCGCCAGCGCCTGAACCCGTCCGGTCATCGGTGCGCTCCTTCGTCGGCTGCTGCGACGGCCGCGGCCGGAAGGGCTCGTCGGGCGCCGTGTCCGTACTTGAGGTCGAAGAGGGGCCGCTCCGAGCGGATCGGCGGCAGGTGGTCGAAGTTGTAGGGCGGCGGTGGGCTGGTGGTGGCCCACTCGAGGGTGTACCCGTCCCACGGGTCGTCGCCCGCGTCACGCGGGCCGCGCAGCGTCACGAAGACGTTCCACATGAACGGCAGCACGCTGATCGCGATGATGAAGGACCCGATCGTCTCGACGGTGTTCAGGTCGGTCCAACCGGCGGCCGGCGAGTAGTCCGCGATGCGCCGTGGCATCCCCTCGAGCCCGAGCAGGTGCATCGGGAAGAAGGTGATCCACGTGCCGATCAGCGTCAGCACGAAGTGGATCTTGCCCAGCCCCTCATCGAGCCGCGCCCCGAACATCTTGGGGAACCAGTAGTAGGCGGCCGCGAAGACGCCGAACATGGTCCCGCCGAAGAACACGAAATGGATGTGCGCCACGATCCAGTACGTGTCGTGCAGCGCGAAGTCCACGGGCGGCGAGGCGAGGATCGCGCCGTCCAGGCCCCCCACCAGGAACGTGGTCAGGAAGCCGATCGCGAACAGCATCGGGGTGGCGAAGGTGATCTTGCCGCGCCACATGGTCGCGATCCAGTTGAAGAACTTGATGCCGGTCGGCACGCCGATCAGCGACGTCGTCAGGCTGAAGAAGGGCAGGTACACCGCGCCCGTGGTGAACATGTGGTGGGCCCACACGCTGAACCCCAGGCCGCCGATCAGCAGCGTGGCGAAGATGAACGCCTTGTAGCCGAAGATCGGCTTGCGGCTGAAGACCGGGACGACCTCGCTGATCACGCCCATGGCGGGCAGGATCAGGATGTAGACCTCCGGGTGGCCGAAGAACCAGAAGAGGTTCTGCCAGAGGATCGGGTTGCCGCCCGAGGCGGGGTCGAAGAACGCGCCGCCGAAGTTGCGGTCGATGTAGAGCATGAAGACGCCGCTGGTGAAGACCGGCGTCGCCAGCAGGATCAGCAGGCTCGTGACCATCACGGTCCACACGAACACCGGCATGCGCAGCAGCGTCATGCCCGGCGCCCGCAGCTTGAAGATCGTGGCCAGGAAGTTGATCGAGCCCAGGATCGAGCTGGTGCCGATCAGCAGCAGCGCCACGATCCAGAGGTCGGTGCCGCTGCCGGAGTACTTCGCCTGGGCGAGGGGGGAGTAGGAGGTCCAGCCCTCGGCCGCGGCGCCCCCGAAGAAGAAGCCGCTGAACATCAGGATGCCGCCCAGCGGCAGCATCCAGAACGACAGCGCGTTGATGCGGGGAAACGCCATGTCCGCCGCGCCGATCTGGAGCGGCACGGCGTAGTTGCCCAGCCCGGCCAGGAACGGCATCAGGACCAGGAAGATCATGGTGGTGCCGTGCATCGTGAAGAGCTGGTTGTACGTGCTGGAGTTGACGAACTGCAGGCCCGGCACGGCCAGCTCGCTCCGGATCACGAGCGCGAGGAGCCCGGCGAGCAGGAAGAACAGGAAGCTGTTGGTCAGGTACAGGATCCCGATCTTCTTGTGGTCGGTGGTCGTCAGCCACTCGTACAGGGCCGAGCGCTGGTAGGTGCGCGTCGCGCCCGGGGCGAGGACGGTCGTCGCCATGCGATCTCCTACTTGACCGTGAGAGTGCCCGTCATGTTGGGATGCACGCTGCAGAAGAACGTGTACGTGCCGGCCGGGAGCGCCGGCACCGAGTAGCTGACCGTCTGTCCGGGCTGTGCGAGCGGCAGGCCGGTGAAGAGGACCTTGCCCGACGAGTCCTCGATCGAGAAGTTGTGGGGTGCGCCGGCCGTCCTGTTGGTGAGCACGACCGCGAACGGCTGGCCTGCGGGCGCCGACAGGCTCGACCGGTCGAAGCTGCTGGTGGTGCTCGCGCTCAGCCGGAGGGTCGGGCCGGCGGCCTGGCCGCCGGCGGCCGGGGCCGGGGTGGCGCGGACCTTCGTCTGCTCCGTCTGTACCCACGACTGGAAGCCGGCCGGCGTCATGGTCTGGACCGTGAAGCGCATCTGGTAGTGGCCCATGCCGCACAGCTGCGCGCACTGGCCGGTGTACGTGACGCCCGCGTCCTTGAGGGTCAGGTCGAAGTTGTTCACCTGACCGGGGATCACGTCGCGCTTGAAGAGGAAGTCGGGGACGTAGAACGAGTGGATCACGTCGTTCGAGTGCAGCCGGATGTGGACGACCTCGTCCACGGGCAGGACCAGCACCGGGCCCTGATCGCCGATCCCGGTGTACGAGAGGCTGTACTGGGGGTAGGCGAACGTCCACTGCCACTGGAAGCCGGTGACGTCCACGGTCACGTCGGGGTTCGCGGGCTCGGCGTCGACCTTGTTGAGCGTCTGCCAGGAGACGAAGAACAGGACCAGTACCAGGAGCGTGGGCAGGACAGTCCAGGTGATCTCCAGGAGATTGTTGCCGTGCGTCTGCACGGGCAGCTCGTCATCGCCCTTCCGGCGCCGGTACCGGAACACCGACCAGACGATCAGCCCCTCCACGAGCACGAAGATCGCGATCATGGGCGCCATGAAGATGCCGTAGAGGGTGCGGATGTCCGCGCCCTGGCTGCTCGCCGCGCTGGGGGGATAGAGCGCGCTGCAGCCGCCCAGCAGCAGCACCAGGCCGGCGAGGCCGGCCACGGAGACGACCGATCGGACGCGCGGCGACAACTGCACGCTCAGGGGAACACCTCTCGCGCTGCTGCTGGAACCACTGGGGCTGTGATGATATCCCATATGGCCTGTCAGAGGCGCCAAATGGCTCTAGAAATAAGGGCCAAATGGCCCCCATGATGGCTCCAACCCTCTGCCGCCGGACGGGGCGCGGGGCTACAGGCCGATCGGGACCAGGACGTCCAGCGCGATGAGGGCGAACAGGACGGTGAGGTACGTGATCGAGAAGCGGTACAGCCGCACGGCGCCCGCGCCGCTGCCGTCCCGCCACAGCACCCAGGCCTGCCGCAGGAAGAGCGCGCCGAGTACGGCCGCGCCCGCCGTGTAGACCAGGCCCATGCGGGCGACCAGGGCGAACGCGAGGGTGAGCACCACGAGCAGCACGGTGTACAGCACGATCTGGCGATTGGTCTCCCGCACGCCCTTCACCACCGGGAGCATGGGAACGCCTGCCGCCTCGTAGTCGCGGGAGAGCCGCAGCGCCAGCGCCCAGAAGTGTGGCGGCGTCCAGTAGAAGACGATCAGGAACAGGAACAGCGCCGGCAGCGCGACGTTGCCGGTGACGGCCGCCCACCCGATCACGGGCGGGAGCGCCCCTGCGGCGCCGCCGATCACGATGTTCTGCGGCGTGCTGCGCTTCAGGAGCAGCGTGTAGACGACGACGTAGAAGGCGATGGCAAGGAGCGCGAGGAACGCCGCCAGCAGGTTCGCGAAGACCGTGAGCCAGGCGAGGGAGACAACCCCGAGCGCCAGCCCGAAGACGAGGGCGTTCTCGGGATCCACCGCGTGGGCGGGGAGCGGACGCCGGCGGGTCCGCGTCATGAGCTCGTCGATGTCGCGGTCGATGTAGCAGTTGATGGCGTTCGCGGAGCCTGCAGCCAGCGCGCCGCCGATGAGGGTCGCGATCACCAGCATGATCCACGACCCGACCCGGATCCCGGGCACGTCGCGGGTGGCGAGGACCATGGCCGGGACCGTGGTCACCAGGAGCAGCTCGATGATGCGTGGCTTCGTCAGCGCCACGTAGGCGCCGGCGCGGGCGCGCCACCCGACCCGCCCGGCCGGGCTCGCGGCCTCGGCGGGGGTGAACGGTGCGCGCTCGAGGAGGTCCGCGACGACCTCGCGGGGGGAGCCCGCGGGCGCCTCTGCCGCGAATGCCGACAGGCCGGCAGGGCCCAGGTCGGGGCGCTCGCCGTGAGTGCCGCTGCCGCCGTGAGTGCCGCTGCCGCCGTGGGTTCCGCTGCCGTCCCCCCCGGGCGCCGGCTCTCCGCCTGCCTGCGCGGTCGGGCGGCCTTCCAGCCGCGCGAGGTAGTAGCTCTGGATCGCCGCGCCGAGCGTGAGCGCCCAGATCGCCGCAGCCAGGGCCACGTGGAGCGCGACGGCCCAGTCGGCAAGCGACGTGAAGATCTGCGCCGCGCCGACGAAGATCTGCACGATGAACAGCGCCACGGCCGTGTGCATCATCGCGACGACGGGCCCGCGCCGGGACCGCGGCTGGCGCATCGCCGCCCAGGCGGCCACCAGCAGGATGATCCCGGCGATCACCGTCACGGCGCGGTGGAGGAACTGCGCCATCTCCTCGGCGGGGTACTGGCTGAACGAGGGGATCAGCGAGCCGTTGAAGAGCGGCCAGTCGGGGAAGATCAACGCCGCGCCGGTCGCGGTGACGTGCGACCCGAAGAGCAGCAGGGAGTAGATGCTCGCGGCCGCGAGGGCGGCCAGCAGCGTGAACCGCTGGCTGGCGCCCCGGGCCGGCAGCTCATCGGGATAGCGGGCACGGATCGCGACGTAGACGAGGATGCCCAGCAGGATCATGGCCGTGGCGAGGTGCGCCGTGACCGTGTCGCCCGCGTTGTTCTCGGCCACCGTGATCGCGCCGAGTGCCGCCTGGATCAGCACCACCACGACGGCGACCAGCGACGGCCAGAGGATCGAGCGGCGGTTCCGGTACCCGCGCCAGGCGAGGACGGCCACGCCGAGCGCGAGGAACCCGATGATCATGGCGATGAAGCGGTGGATCCATTCCAGCCACGGGTGGTAATCGGTGGTGGAGGGGATGATCTGGCCGTGGCACAGCGGCCAGTCGGGGCAACCCATCCCCGATCCCGTGCTGCGCACGATGGCACCGATGACGACGAGGAGGTAGGTGGCGACCGCGGTGGTGAGGGCGAGCCTCTGGAAGCGCGTCATGTGTGCGCTGCGTGACCTCGAAGCGATCGATCGGATGGAAGCGGGACCGTGCGGGGACCGTGCAGGAAGGGGACCGGGACGCGGCGGGACGCTACGGCCGCGATTGTAGCGGACTCGCTGTCAAGGGCCGCTCGGCGGTAACTACCATGCCGATAATCCCTGCCAGGAGCCTCGAGTCGTCCACGCCGGTCGGGCCGGCGTGCGATCAGACTGACGGACCCAGCGACCCGGGCCTGCCGCCCGTCTGCGAGTCGGGGGCCGCGGCGCGCGGCATCCCCGTGCCGGCATGACCGGCTCTCGCACCCTCCACCAGGGAGGCGGCCGGTGGGTGCGGGGCCGTCCCGCTCGATCCCGGCGCCTCCAGCGGCAGACCTGCAGCGCAGCCCGGGCACGTGGTGGCCCCGGGCTCGTACGTGGGCAGCTCGAGCGTCCAGAGCGCCGCGGCCGGGTACGCGTGGCCGCTCACGGGGGATGTCACGCTCTGGAGCCCGCCCGAGCGGTCCACGAGGACCGCCGCCAGCGTCAGCTCGGCCCCGGCCGCCTCGATCGGCGGCAGCATCGCCAGCAGCGAGCCTCCCGTCGTCAGGATGTCGTCGACCAGCAGCACGCGTTCGCCCTCGGAGAGCCGGAACCCGCGCCGGAACTCCCGTCGCGTGGTGCCGTCCGGGTCGCGGATCTCCTCGGCGAAGATGCCGCGCACTCCCAGCTGGCGGGCGACCTCGAACGCCAGGATCACGCCACCGGTCGTGGGCCCGACCACCACGTCCACCCGGCGGCCGTCCGGCCCCAGCGCGAGCGCCGCCAGGTATCGGCACAACTCGGACACGGCCTCCGGGTACTGCAGCACCTGGAACTTCTCCAGGTAACGCTCCGCGTGGCGGCCGCTCTTCAGCTTGAAATGCCCCTGGCGCAGCGCGCCCGAGGCGATGAACAGCTCCTCGACCCGCTCGGCCACGTCCGGGCCCGAGCCGGGCTCCGGGGCCGCTCCACCGCCTGGACCTGGTTCGCCGGCCGGGGCTGCCCCGCTGGCCGGGGCCGATCGTCGCATGGTCATGGTCGATACTCCACGCCCTTCGCGGAGGGCCGGTTGGGCCGCGCCGGGAGTGCGGACCCGACGAGCGGCAGGTGGCTGGTGAGCCCGCGCGCGGCGCAGTACGCGCGGAGCTCCTCGACGATCCGCAGCGGCACCTCGGGGTCGGCGAAGATCGCGGTGCCGACCTGGACCGCGACCGCCCCCGCGGCCAGGTAGTCGAGCGCATCGTCGAGCGCGGCGACGCCCCCGATCGCGACGATCGGGATGTCGACGACCTGCGCGACCTCGTATACGACCCGCAGGGCAACGGGCCGGATCGCGGGGCCCGACAGCCCGCCGTAGACGTTGCCGAGCAGCGGCTTGCCGGTGCGCCGGTCGATCGCGATGCCGGACAGGGTGTTGATCGCGGTGATCGCGTCGGCCCCCGCGTCCTCGATCGCCCTGGCGATCGGCCGGATGTCGGCGACGTTCGGCGACAGCTTGACCAGCAGGGGGAGGTCCGTGGCGCGACGGACCGCGGCCGTCACGGACGCCGCCGCCTCGCGGTCGACGGCGAACTGCAGCCCGCCCTTGCCCACGTTCGGGCAGCTGATGTTGAGCTCGATGCCGGCCACGCCGGGGACGCCGTCGAGCTTCCGGACGACGCCCACGTAGTCGTCGATCGACTCGCCCGCGACGTTGACGATGACCGGGACCTGCCAGCCCGCCCAGAGCGGCGCGTATCGTTCGATCACCGCGTCCACGCCGGGGTTCTGCAGCCCGATCGAGTTGAGCATTCCGCCCGGCGTCTCGGTCACGCGCGGCGGCGGATTGCCCGAGCGCGGTTTCAGCGTGGTGCCCTTGCAGCAGATCGCGCCAAGCCGCTCGACGTCGACCACCTCGCCGTACTCGATGCCGTATCCGAAG
>JAJYNP010000285.1 GCA_021786265.1 Chloroflexota bacterium | reverse complement strand
CCCAGTAGGCGCAGGCCAGCCAGAGCAGCACGACGTAGAGCGCGATCGCCCGGCCGACGAGCTGGACGTGCTGGTCGTTCAGGAACGTGGTGATCGCGTCCCCGACCGGCGTGAGGATCTGGTCCATCTGCCTGGCTGGCGCCTCCTGGGGAGATCCCTCAAGTCGGGCGAGTGTAGCAGAGGCCCCCCCGCACGCCCCTCACGGCAGCGCGCCGATGCTCCACAGGGCGGCCCGGAGCGCAGACCCGACGCCCGCGACCAGCAGCGCGGCGATCCACGCGGCCACGAACGCGACGGTCGTGACGATGAGGTCGACGGGCGCCGGTGGTGTGCTGGACAGCGTCGCCACATACGTGTCCCGGACCGCCGGCCAGGCGAGCGCGATGGCGAGCAGCCCGGGCGCGAGCGAGGCGAACGTGACGATCCACGCCGCCAGCCACGTGGCGGCAATCCACGCGAGGCGCGGCAGGGCATGCGCGGCGCGGGCCGCGGACCCGGGAAGCCCGGCAGCCGGAGCCGTGTCGGGACAGTACGCATCCCGCAGCAACCGGCGCGAGAGGAGCGCGTTCACGACATCGGCCAGGAGCAGGCACGCACCCAGCGCGATCACCGCCGTCCACGCACCCTGCAGAACGCGCGCGACGTACGGCACGCTGGTCGACGAGGGGAGCAGGTACTCCTGCTCCCCGACGGCGATCAGCCGGCTCGCGGCGACGATCGACATGGCGATCGCCGGCAGGAGCGCCAGGATCTCCACCCCGACGAGCCTTCCGACCAGCCGGGGCGTTCCGCCTCGGGGGTGCGGGGCGGCGGGGCGGGGCGCGGCCAGGCCGACCAGGCGCTCGTACTCCACGGTATCCGACAGCGCGCCGAGCAGCAGCCCGACCGCCACGAGCACGGTGACCGCCGCGCCCACCGCGAGCAGCTCGGGCACGAAGCCGGACGAGATGCCGCTCGTGGTCACGGACAGCGGCGGCACCAGCAGCGTCACGCCGACCGGCGTTGGGAGCGAGAGGATGGGCAGGGCGAACACCAGGACGCCGCCGCGTGCGAGGAACCCGGCCGCCCCCACCGCCCACGTCGAGGGCGATGCCAGGACGCCGCGGATGGCCGACATCATGCCCGACCGCCCGCGAGTCTCATGCCGGGCTACCGGCGGCGAGCAGCGACCGCCGGAACGCATGCAGCGCCGCCTGCGCCAGCTCCGACGGACGCATGGTCGCGGCCCGCATCGGCTCCCACCGGATCGCCATGCGCAGGACGAGGGGTTGGCGCCACGGATGCCCCCCGTCGCTCGACGGCGGCAACGCAAGCCGGAGCTGCTGCCGGCCCCCTTCCTCGAGGATCAGCCCGGAGAGCGCACCGGCCAGGGCGGGCCCCATGACGTACAGCGGCGGAACGGGCGGAGGACCGGCGCGCGGTGCCAGCTCCTCCGCCTCGACGATGCCGTCCTCGTCGTGGACGAAGAGGACGGCAAGCCACCAGCCGTCGTCGGTCGCCGACGGCCTGGTCATCCCGACCAGGGCCGTCGCGGGGGTCTCGCCGGGCGCGGCGGTAAGGGGGACCGGCTCTTCCTTGAGGTACGAGGGGCCTGGGACGGGCAGTCTGGTGTGCACGCCGCCGAGGATAGCCGCGGGAGGAGGACCGCGGGCGCCCCGGCGCCGTCCACGGTGGCCGCGCCCAGACCCGCCGAGCCGGGCTCCGGCTGGCTACTGCGTGCCCGGCGGGGGGTCGGGGGCTCCGCCGTCCGGGGTCGCACCGGGCTCCGTCGCCTCGCCGTCGGGCGGCTCGGGCTCGGTGGGCCTGGACCCGCGGGCCTCGAGTTCCAGTTCGAGCATAGCTCGGCGCACGGTGGAGTCGGGCGGGCCCAGCTCGGGACGCGCACCCGGCCGCGCGATCTCGTCGGTCACCGGGGGCGCGACCAGCGCGCGGATCTCGGGGCTGACGTCGCGCACCGTGCGGCGCACGTCGGCGGGCGCCACGGTGACGCCCGGGATGTCCGGCAGCCCGGCCACGGGCCTGAGCGCGGCGCCGCACGACGGACAGGTGGCGAGATCCGGCTCGGGAAGCGGCGCGCCACACCACTGGCAGCCAGGCGGTTCGCGGACCGTCGAGGAGAAACCGAGGGCGGCATCGTCGATCCCGGGCGCGAACGTGCGGGCGGGCAGGGGATCCCCGGCCGCATCGAACACCGGGGCGCTCGGGTCCGACGGGTCGATCGGCGGAAGAGACGGCGGCGCCGGGGGATCACCCGGCTGCAGGTCGTCCGGGTCGCTCGTCGCTGGCGATTGCGCTGGGCGCACGCGCTCGTCCACGCTCACTCCCACTCGATGGTCGCTGGTGGCTTGCTGCTGATGTCGTAGACCACCCGGTTCACGCCGGGCACCTCGTTGACGATCCGTGAACTGATCTTCCCCAGGACGTCGTAGGGGAGCTTGGCCCAGTCGGCCGTCATCCCATCGTCGCTCGTGACGGCCCGGATCGCCACCACGTTCGCGTACGTGCGGCCGTCGCCCATGACCCCCACGCTGCGGACCGGCGTCAGGATCGCGAAGCTCTGCCAGACGGCCCGGTACAGCCCGGCCGCCTTGATCTCGTCGATCACGATCCAGTCCGCCTCGCGGAGCGTGTCGAGCCGCTCGGCGGTCACCTCGCCGATGATCCGGATCGCGAGCCCCGGACCGGGGAACGGCTGCCGCTGGACCATCGCCTCGGGCAACCCGAGCGCGAGCCCGACCTGCCGGACCTCGTCCTTGAACAGGTACCGCAGCGGCTCGATCAGCTGGAACCGCAGGTCGCTGGGCAACCCGCCGACGTTGTGGTGCGTCTTGATCTTCTGCGCCGCCTTCGTCTCGGGCGCCGTGGACTCGATCACGTCGGGATAGAGCGTGCCCTGGGTCAGGAAGTCGATCTCGCCGAGCTCGGCCGCCTCCTCTTCGAAGACGCGGATGAACTCGTCGCCGATGATCCGGCGCTTCTGCTCCGGATCCACGACACCCGCCAGTCGCGCCAGGAACCGCTCCCGCGCGTCGACCATGACCAGGCGCATCCCGAGGTTCCGCTCGAACGTGGCCCGGAGCAGCTCTGATTCCTTCTTCCGCATCAGCCCGTGATCCACGTAGATGCAGGTCAGCCGGTCGCCGACCGCGCGATGGACGAGTGTCGCGGCCACCGCCGAGTCGACGCCACCGGAGAGGGCGCAGATGACCTTGCCGTCCGATCCGGTCGCCCGGGCGTGCGCGTCCACGCGCGACCGGATCTCGGCGACCGTGGATTCGATGAAGTTGGCCGGGGTCCACGTCGGCCGCGCGCCCGCGATGCCCAGCACGAAGTTCCGGAGGAGGTCCCGTCCGGACGGGGTGTGAACCACCTCCGGGTGGAACTGGATCCCGTAGAGGCGGCGGCGGACGTCCGCCATCCCCGCGATGGGGGTCGAGGCGGTCTGGGCAGTCGGGCGGAAGCCGTCCGGCACGCGCACGATCGAGTCGCCGTGGCTCATCCAGACGGGCTGCTCGCGCGGCGTGCCGGCGAACAGGCGCGTCCGCTCACCCGCGCCGTCGCGTTCGACCACCTGGATGGTCGCCGGTCCGTACTCGCGCTTAACCGCCGGCACCACCTCGCCGCCCAGTTCCTCGGCCATGAGCTGCAGGCCGTAGCAGATGCCGAGCATCGGCACGCCCCCGGCCCAGAGCTCGGGGTCGGGGTGCGGGGCGCCCTCGTCGTACACGCTGCTGGGTCCCCCGGACAGGATGATCGCGCAGGGGTTGCGGCGGGCGATCTCCGGCCACGGCGTGTCGAACGGGAGGAGCTCGGAGTAGACGTGCAGTTCGCGCACGCGGCGGGCGATCAGCTGCGCGTACTGGCTGCCGAAGTCGAGCACGACGACGGTGTCCGGGTGGGCCGCACTGCCCTCGCCCCGGGGGACGCCTCCGCCAGGGCGGTCGACGAGCGGGCGCTCCGGCGCGGGGGCGTGCAGCGCGGTCTCGAGGTACGCCTCCACCTCGGCATCGTCCGGTGCGAGCACCCGGTGCCCGGCATTGGCCGCCTCGCCGTGGATCGTCTTGCCGCGCCCCGGCCTGGCCGGCCGCTCGTGGTCGCCCGCACTCTCGCCGGACGGCACCGCGCCGCCCCCGGCGTGCGCCGACCTGTCGCCGGTCTTGGCCGCCCGCTCCGCGGGGTGCCCCGCGACCGTCTCCTCGTCCTGCAACGCCACCTCCCCCGCCCGTGATGCGCAGAGTCTAACGGCCGAAGCCACCATGGGAACCATCCCGGCGCACGCGTCCGCTCATGGCTCCGCGGGCCTCAGCGTCTCGACCGCGTCGAACGACGCCGAGGCGCTGCAGGGCGCACGCGTCCGCTCATGGCTCCGCGGGCCTCAGCCGGAACGATGGACCGTGGCCGAGCCCCTCCGACGGCGTGCCGTAGCGCAGGATCAGCTCCCGGACCGCCCGCGCATGTTCCGAGTCGCCGAGCGACTCGGCGGCGGCCTCGAAGGATCGCGCGCCGATGACGACCCGGCACCACGGATCCGCCAGCAGGTTCAGCGCCCAGTTCGTGTGTGCGCCGCCGGCCGCGACGAGCACCGAGCCGTCCGGTTCGTCGACGTATCCGACCACGACCGACCGTGGGCGGCCGGTGCGCCGGCCCCGGGTCTCGAGCCGGGCCGCGCGTCCCCAGGAGACCAGGTCGTTGGCCAGCGAGTGGTCCCTGCTGGCGGCGTCACCCATGGCCAGTCACCCACGCCTCGGCCCAGTGCCCGGTGGCCGCGTCACCCATGGCCAGTCACCGCATCCACGGTCATCCGCCCCGATCCACGCCTCGGCCGGTGCTCGTTGGCCGCGTCACCCCCGCCTCGGCCGAGTGCTCGTTGGCCGCGTCACCCATGGCCATCACCGCATCCACTCTTCCATCACGGGGCCGATCCATCGATTGAGCCTAGCATCTCGCCGTCTCCGATCTCACAATCGCCGGCCAGTGTCGCCGGGGCGCGCGTCACGGCCCGAGGAGGACGTGCGCGTCGGTGGTGGTCGCGTGGGTCTGCGTTGGCCGTGGCGGCGCGGGGGGTCACCGGATCACGGAGCCCGGGGCGAGGAACAGCAGCCCCCCGTGGCCGCGCGCGGGGGGCACCGGCTGCGCGCCGCCCAGCCTGCTGCGCACCGCCCAGCCTGCTGCGCACCCCCGGGCCGAATGCGCGCCCCCGGGCCGGCTGGACAGGATCGCACGTGACGTGAACACGGCGAGCGTGCGGGGCTGGGCCGAGCGATCCACCGGGAACTCGCAGATGGGCTGCCTGTCGCCCGGACCGCGCCCGGAACCTTCGTCGGCGTGACCTGCGGAGTGGCCATGACTACCCTGCCTCGGCCGTGTCCATGACCGCCCCCACTGCACGAGGACGCCCCAGCCTGTCCCGTCGGGCTAACTTGACACCCGCTCCCTGGCACCGCGCAGCGGCTTGCGTGTGCAGCGTCGGCCACCGTTTCTACCAGGCCACACGTGTCGCCGTCTCGTTCACATGACGTGCGAAACGAGCGCGGTGGGCGGCAGCGCGGTGGGCGGCAGCGCGGTGGGCGGGGTCGGTCGGGCGCTGCGGGCCGTGCCGCACCACCAGTCGCCCCCAGGGTGGCTCACGCCAGACCGGCGGCACGAATGGCGGCCAGGGCGGTCACGTAGTCGCGGTACCGCGGCCGCGCTCGATGGACCTCCTCGAAATCGACCCAGCGGCGCTGCCGACCTGAGGCCACGGGATCCAGCACGACCAGCGCCGATGCGCGTCCCGACACCGGGGGCTGGCCACCCAGCCAGGCAGCGAGCACGTCAGCGGGATCGGGGCAGGTCGAGCGGAACGTGGCCTGGCGCAGCCGGAGGACGTGGAGCACCTCCGAGGACCAGAGCGCCGCGATCAGGTGCGTTTCACTCCTCCAGCGCCCGACGCCCAGCCGCTCCGCGAGGATTGGTCCGAGGTAGGCGCGCTTGGCCCCGAACGCTCCCAGCGCTTCCTGGACATTCGGGAACCGGGTCCGGTTCTCGACATGAAGGAGCGCCCTGCGCCCCCGGTCCCAGGCGACGAGGTCGGCGCGGCCGGCGAACTGGAAGTGCTGATACGGCTCATCCAATGCCAGCTCGAACCCGAGGCCACCGAAGATGCGCGCCTCCACTTCGCCCATCGCGGCGTGGACGGGGTCCTCATCGCGGCGCCCGCCGGCAGACCGCTGGTGCAGGTCGACCAGGCGCGCATCGAAATGGAGGCGGAGCGCGGACCCGAGCCGGACGTACGCTTCTATCGAGGCGGATTCACCCCGCTCGACCAGGTAGACCAGCGACCGAGATACCCCAGCCTCAGCCGCGAGTCGCTGCCGTGACCACCCCCGCGCCTCACGCCGCGCGGCGACGGACGCGCCGAGCTCCACCGCGAGTGCGACAAGCGCGTGGTGGACCGCGGGGGGCAGCGGGCCGGCGAAGGTGGCAGGCGACATGACACGTCAAGTGAACATCCCGGCTCTTTGCAGGCACTCAACGGAGCCTCATCGCCCGGCCATCGCTCGCTCTTCGCGCCTGAGACGCTGACGAGCAGCGATCGGACGAGGGCCTCGTTCCGGCGGGCGGGGTGACCGCGCTCCCGTCCGGTCACCGGGATGGCGACCATCGACGGACGGGTCACCTACCCGGTCATGTGTCTACATCACGTGCGATTGCGCCTCGACCGGGCCGGCGGGGGACGGGCGTGTCGGGCCGCAGTCGGGTGGGCCGGCGGGGGACGGGCGTGCCGGGGCCGCAGTTGGTGGGCCGGCGGGGGGAAGCCGCGCGCAGGACACGGCCCGGGTACGGCAACCGCGCCGGCCGTTGAACCGTGGCCCGAACTCGCCGATCGCGCCCCTACCGCCCTCGCTGCCAGGACTTGCCCTCGGTGGCAACCGACGGCGCGTACACCATCTCCACCCGCTGCATGGTCCGGATGTCGCGGGCCCCCAGCGCGGCCATCGACTGGCGCAGCGCGCCGACCAGGTTCTCCGATCCGTCCGTCACGCGCGCGGGCCCGAAGAGGATCCGCTCCAGGGTGCCAACCGTGCCGACGCGGATGCGCATGCCCCGCGGCAGTGTCGGCGAGGGTGCGGCCATCCCCCAGTTCATACCGCGGCCCGGCGCCTCCTGCGCGCGCGCCAGCGGCGAGCCCAGCATCACCGCGTCCGCGCCGGCGGCGATCGCCTTGGCGATCTCTCCGCCGCGCCGCATCCCGCCATCGCCGATGACCGGCACGTAGCGGCCGGTCTCGTCGAAGTACGTGTCGCGCGCGGCCGCCACGTCGCTGATGGCCGTCACCTGCGGCACGCCGATGCCGAGGACCTCGCGCGTGGTGCAGGCGGCCCCCGGCCCGACCCCGACGAAGATCGCCGCGATCCCCTGGGCCATCAACTGGTACGCGGCCTCGAACGAGGTGGTGTTTCCGACCGCGACCGGGATCGGCATGAAGCGGGCGAAGTCGGCCAGCTCGAGGGGGTCGTAGCCGGTCGCGAGGTGGCGCGCGGAGCTGACCTGCGACTGCACCAGGAAGAGGTCCGCGCCGTGCTCCGCGCAGAACGGCCCGAACCGTCGCGCGGCAGCCGGCGTGGCGGCGACCGCGGCCGGCGATCCCGCGGCGTGGATCTCCTCGATCCGCCGCGCGACCAGCTCCTCGCGGATCGGCTGCGCGTACGCCTCGGCCAGCAGGCCCTGGACCTCGCCATCCGTGGCCGTCGAGATCCGCTCGAGCAGCGTGTCGGCGTTCTCGTACCGCGTCTGCACGCCTTCCAGGTTGAGGACCGCGAGCCCGCCGAGACCGGCGAGCACACCCGCGAACCGCGCGTCGACCACGGCGTCCATGGCCGCCGCGAGGACAGGGATGTGCAGGCCGATCCCGCCGATCTCCACCGTCGTGTCCACGTCGGCCGGCTCCACCGTCTCCGTCCCCGGCGCGAGCGAGACGTCGTCGAAGCCGTAGGTCGGACGGATCGAATCGACCTTCGAGGGCCGGCGCCGGAGGGGCGACTGCGGCATGGTGGAAACGGGAGGGCTCGAGGCCTGCAACACGATCGATCGACTCCCTCTTGGCGTGGCGGTCGAGATGGTTGCAGGGCAGTATAACGGCATGGACATGCCCTCCCGCAAGCCTGACCCTTTCCCGACAGGCGCGACAGCGCCCAGCAACGACGCGACACCGCCCGACGCGCGCCCCCCGGCCGGCACCCCCGGCGAGCCCGCGCTGGTCACGCTCGACGCGATCCGCGCGGCCGCCGAGGTGATCCGGGGGGTGGCCGTCCGAACGCCGCTGCTGCCGTTCGGACGGACCATCCAGGGCGACCGATTCGGCCGCACCCGCGCCTGGCTCAAGCCCGAGTCGCTCCAGCCGATCGGCGCGTTCAAGCTCCGCGGTGCGTACTACAACATCGCGATGCTGCCGCCGGAGCGAAGGGCCGCCGGTGTGGTCGCCCATTCCAGTGGCAACCACGCGCAGGGCGTGGCCCGCGCCGCGCGGCTCCTCGGGGTGCGGGCCGTGATCGTGATGCCATCCGACGCGCCCGCGGTCAAGGTCGAGCGGGTACGGGCGGACGGCGCGGAGATCGTCGTGGTGGGGCCGTCAAGCGAGGAGCGCGCGCAGAGAGCGGCGGAGCTGGCCCGGAGCGAGGGGTTGTCGATGGTCGCGCCGTACGACGATGCCGCCACGATCACCGGCCAGGGCACCATCGGACTCGAGATCGTCGAGCAGCTGGCGGAGATCGAGGGGCTGGACGGCAGGGGGATCGAGCCCGTGACGGGCACGGGGGCGGAGCCGGCGTCGGGCACGCTGGTGGAGCCGGGCGCGTTCACCGTGCTCGTCCCGGTCGGTGGCGGAGGCATCGCGAGCGGCGTCGCGACGGCGGTCAAGTCGCTCCGCCCCGACGCCACCGTGCTCGGCGTGGAGCCCGAGCTGGCCGCCGACGCGCGCGACTCCCTCGCACAGGGCCGGATCGTGACCTGGCCCGCCGAGCAGGTCGGACGGACGATCGCCGACGGCCAGCGCACCACCCACATCGGACAGATCCCGTTCGCCCACCTCCGCCGGTTCCTCGATGGCATCGTCACCGTCTCCGAGGACGAGATTGCCCGGGCCATGGTCCGCGCGTCGCGGGAGGCGCGGCTGGTGCTGGAGCCGTCCGGCGCCACGACCCTCGCCGCGTGGCTCTTCCACGCCGGTGAGCTCCCCGCGACAGGCCGCGTGGCGTGCGTCCTGAGCGGGGGAAACGTGGACCCTGCGCGCTACGAGGAGCTGCTGGCGCGCGGGATCGCAGCGGGTGGGTGACCGCGGCGGTGAACCGCGAACCGCGGGGCGCCGCGCCATCGCCTCGGGCGCCGCGCCATCGCCTCGGGCGCCGCGCCATCGCCTCGGGCGCCGCACCGTGGTCCCGGGGCTTACAGGCGCTCGAACCGCTCGATCGGCAGCACGAAGACGACCGCGCCGCCCATCTCGACCTCGACCGGGTACGGCAGGTAGAACTCGCCCGGTTCCATGATCGGCGGCATCGGGTTCACGATCTGCGTCCGGGCGTGGCACTGCTCGCCCACGATCCCGATCACCTCGTCGACCCGGGTGTCCTCGACTCCGAGCATGATGGTGGCGTTGGTCTGCTTGAGGAAGCCGCCCGACGAATGGAGGCGGGTGGCACGGAACTCTCGCTCGAGCAACGCGTCCACGAGCGCGCCCGCGTCCTCGCTGTGGACGATCGCCACCACCAGCTTCACGGGCGGCAGTATAGGCGGCGGCCCATGCGGGGGGAGCGCGGGTGGCCGCCCCTTCCGTCGAGGCGAGCGACGGGTATGATGGCCGGCAGGCGCGCGCGGGTCGCGCGGAAGTCGCGAGGAGCGGTCCCCGCGCGCCAGGGGTCCGGACACGCGCCGGACGCGCTGTGGTCGTGGAGACTGCGATGTCGAGCGAATCCTCTCTGGCCCGGGATCCACTCCTGTCCGGCGCCATGCTGCTCGCCGAGACGAGCGACCTGGCAGTCCGGCTCACCGGCCTCGCCCGGGACGCCACGACGATCGTCCCGGGCGGCGTCGCCGCCGTCTACCTGCTCGACGACGACGGCCGGGCGATCCGGGCGATCGCCGCCCACCCGGTCGATCCTTCCGGACTGGATCCGCTCGACGCCGTCGGGGGCGGCTCGCCCGACGCCGCCACGCTGGCGATCCTGGATCGCCGCGAGGTCGTGGCGCTGGCCGGGGGCACGGTGCCCTCGTCACTCCTGTCCGCGGTCCCCTCCGCCGGCGCCGCGCTGCATCTCCCGCTGGCGCTCCACCGCCCGAACGAGGGCCCCGAGGTGGAGGGGGTGCTGGCGCTGGCGTGCCCGTCGACGCCGCCCGAGGGGCGGGCCCTGGAGACGCTGCGTGGGCTGGCGGCGCTCGCCGCGGTCAGCGCGCAGCAGGCGCGGTTCGAGTCGGCCCTGGGGGAGCGCTCCGACTGGCTGGATCGGCTGGCGCACACCGACCCGCTCACGGGGCTGGCGAACCGGCGCACGCTGGATCGCGTGCTCGAGCTCGAACTCGCGCGCGCCGCACGCCAGGGGACCGCCCTCTGCCTCGCGATCTTCGGGGTGGACGGCCAGGACCGGGTCGCCGAGGAGCACGGCGCCCACGTCGCGGACGACGTGCTGCGCCGCGTGGCCGCCTCGCTCGCGGAGACGGTTCGCCTGGTGGACACGGTCGCGCGGTATGGCCGGGCAGAGTTCGTGGTGGTCGCTCCGGGATCCACCGGCGTCGCGATGGCGCAGCGCGCGGCGGCTGGCGTGGGCGAGATCGAACCGGGCCCGGAAGGGACGCCGGTCAACGTGAGTGTCGGGGTCGCGGCCTTTCCGGCGCACGGCACCACGTCCGACGAGCTGCTGGCCGCTGCCGAGCGGGCACTGGTCGCGGCGCGGGAGCAGGGGGGAGCGATCGTCTCGGCCGGCTGATCGTCGCGGGTGAGCGCCCCTCGCGCGCTGATCCTCGCGGTCAGCGCGCCTCGCGGATCGGCGCCAGGAACACCTCGATCTCCGCATACACGTCCCGGGCGATCGCGTCAGCCGGCCGGTTCGCGTCCACGACCCGCCAGCGTGCCGGCTCCACGCGCGCCAGTTCCAGGAACCCGGCACGCACGCGCTCGTGATACGCGGCGTCGAAGGCGTCCGGAGATTCGAACCGGGTCACGCCCTCCGGCGCGCCCGCGAATCGCCGCGCCATGCCGGCCTCCACCGGCAGGTCGAGCAGGATCGTCAGGTCCGGCTGGATCCCTCGGGTCGCGAAGGCGCCGATCTCCCGCAGCCGATCCACCGGGAGTCCGCTGCCGTACCCCTGGTACGCCACCGTGGAGTCCGCGTACCGGTCGCAGACGACCACCGCGCCCCGTGCGAGCGCGGGCGCGATGACGTCGTCCACGTGCTGCGCGCGCGCGGCACTGAAGAGGAGCGCATCCGCCCGCGCCGCGTGCGCCGGGCCCCCGTCGTGCTCCAGCAGCACCGCCCGAACGCGCTCGCCGAGCGGCGTACCCCCGGGCTCGCGGGTCAGGACGACGTCCAGGCCACGCGCCCGGAGCGACTCCGCCAGGCGCGCGGCCTGGGTCGACTTGCCCGACCCGTCGGGGCCCTCGAACGTGATGAACCTGCCGCGCTCCGTGTGCCCTACCTCCAGGCCCGTGCCTTGTCCGGGTAGAGCCTGACCCGCCGGTACGGCTCCCGACCCCGCGACTGCGAGACGACGTTGGCCCGTTCGGCCATCTGGTGCTGCAGCCGGCGGATGAAGGCGTTCTGCGGTGAGAGCTCGACCGGGCGCGACTCGTTCAGCACCAGGCCGATCGCCTCCTCGGTCTCGCGGAGCGCCGCCTCCCGCGGGTCGACCTCGATCGCGTACAGCGACGTCAGGCAGGCCTCCATCTGGATGATCGTGTTCGACTTCAGCACGTAGATCGGGAGCGCG
>JAJYNP010000005.1 GCA_021786265.1 Chloroflexota bacterium | reverse complement strand
CCCGCCGGCCGTCCTTGGCGAGGGCGACCAGCTCAAGCCCATGACCCAGATGCGGCGGGGGATCGCCGCGCAGATGGCCCGCGCCGTGTCGGTGCCCATGGCGTACCTGACGCTCGAGGTCGACATGTCGGGCGTCGTGGCGCTCCGCGAGGGCGTCAAGCGCGAGTACGAGGCGCGCGAGGGGATCGGCCTCTCCTACGTCGCGTTCGTCGCCAAGGCCGCCGTCGAGGCCCTGCGCCGCCATCCCGACATCAACGGCCACTGGACCGACCAGGGCCTGTTGCGCCGTGCCCGCATCAACGTCAGCGTGGCCGTCGCCGTCGACGACGGGCTGATCGCGCCGGTCATCCACGATGCGGACCGGCTCAGCATCAACGGGCTCAACCGGGCGGTGGTCGAGCTCGCCGAGCGCGCCCGCGGCAACCGGCTCCGCCTCGAGGACCTGCAGGGCGGGACGTTCACTGTCGACAACACCGGGTGGTTCGGGTCGGTGGTCAGCGCCCCCATCGTCAACGTCCCCGAGATCGCCATCCTCACCATGGAGGCGATCCAGCGTCGACCGGTGGTGGTCGACACGCCGGCCGGCGAGGCGATCGCGATCCGCCCGATGATGTACATCTGCTCGAGCTTCGACCACCGGGCCACCGACGGCGCCCAGATGGGTCGCTTCGTGCAGGACGTCAAGCGCTGGCTCGAGTCGGTCGGCGCGCAGACGGCGATCTGGTGAGCCGGTGAGTCGCGACCTGCCGATCCTCCAGCCGCCGTCCGCCGGACACCCGCACGCCTTCGAGGTGCCGACCATCGCGATGGGGGGCGTGCCGGAGCCCGGAGTCACCCCGTCCACGGTCCCGGGCAACCATCCCGTGCCGCGGCGCCATCCCGACTGGATCCGCGCCCGCGTCCCGACCGGCGAGCGCTACTTCGGTCTCAAGGGCCTGATGCGCGGCCTGACACTCCACACCGTCTGCGAGGAGGCTCGCTGCCCGAACATCGGCGAGTGCTGGGACCAGCGGACCGCGACGGTCATGATCCTGGGCGACGTCTGCACCCGCGCCTGCGGGTTCTGCGCCATCAAGACCGGGCGTCCCACCTGGTTCGACGACGACGAGCCGCGCCGCGTGGCCGAGGCGGTGGCGGCCATGGACCTCGACCACTGCGTGGTCACGAGCGTCGCCCGCGACGACCTGCCCGACGGCGGCGCGGGCGCGTTCGCGGCGACCATCCGCGAGCTGCGTGCGCGCTGCCCGGGGATGGGCGTCGAGGTGCTGATCCCCGACTTCAACGGCGAGGAGGCGCCCCTGCGGACCGTGATGGCGGCCGCGCCCGACATCCTGAACCACAACGTCGAGACGGTCGCGCGGCTGCAGAAGCCGGTTCGGAAGCGCGCCCGCTACGATCGCTCGCTCGGTGTCCTCGAGCGGGCCAGGGCGTACGCGCGCGAGATCGCCGGGCGGGACGGCACCGTGCACACCAAGTCGAGCATCATGGTGGGCCTGGGCGAGGAGCGCGACGAGCTGCTGCAGACGTTCCGCGACCTGCGCGCGGTCGACTGCGACATCCTGACGATCGGGCAGTACCTGCGACCGTCGGAGCAGCACCTGCCGGTGGAGCGCTACTACCACCCGGCGGAGTTCGCCGAGCTGAAGGCCGCGGCGCTCGCGATGGGGTTCCGGCACGTCGAGTCGGGGCCGCTGGTGCGCTCCAGCTACCACGCCCGGGACCAGGTACCGGACTCCGAGCGTCGGGCGCTCGAGCGGGCCGCCCTGCGGGCCGCCGCCGAGGCTGCGGGAGCGACGCTCGCGGACTGAAGCCGTCGCGGGTGGAGCGTCAGCGCTCCCGGGACGCCAGGGCCCGGGCGATGATCCCCTCCACCACCTCGGTCTTCGCGTCGGCGTAGTTCTGCACGTACGTCCAGTTGTGGGCCGCCAGCTCGCGCTTGGTGCGCTCGTACAGTCTGCGGTCGTCGTCGTGCGTCCGGAGCCAGTCGCGGAACGCGAGGATGCGGCCGATCTCTGGGCTGCCGGCCGACAGGACGTGCAGGTTGACGTTGGTGTCGGGCCCCTTGAACACGCGGTGCTGGTGCCAGTCGGGCTCCCGGATCACCAGGACGTAGCCCGCGGCCTGCAAAGGCGGGCCGTAGGCGTCCTCGGCGGACGAGTCGGCGACGACGAGCAGCATGTCGATGATCGGCTTCGCAGCCAGGCCGGGCACCGACGTGGAGCCGGTATGCTCGAGCTGGACCACGCGGTCCCCCAGGGCTGCCCGGATCCGCCCGTCTTCACGAGCGAACAGAGCCGGCCAGGAGGAGTCGTAGTCGACGATCGTGACCGGGCCGGAGAGGCGTGGCGGCTCGGTGACCCAGGCCTGCCGGATCTCGTCCTCCGTCATCGGGACCCGGTCCGCGGGCTGCTCGCCTGGCATCGCGCCTCCTTCTGCAGCGGCAGCGGTGCACGTCTCGACCGCTCGCATTCCTCCGGGGGCGCCCATTGTAGGGCGCGGCGCCGACTCTGCGACCGACTCGACAGATTGATGCGATCTCCTTCGCATCTTGATGCTAGAGTTGGCACATGAGGACCACGGTTACCCTGGACGACGACGTGGCAGCCGCGGTGCGCACGCTGCAGCGTGAGCGCGGCGTCGGCGTCAGCGAGGCGGTGAACCAGCTGGTACGCAGCGGGCTGACGATCAGGCCGGCCCGGCCCCCGTTCCGTCAGCGCACCGTCAGGCTGGGCCTCAAAGTCGACGTCAGCAACGTGGCCGAGGCGCTCGAGGTGCTCGACGGCCCGGCAGCGCACTGATGTTGATCGACGCCAACCTCCTGCTGTATGCCGTCGACTCAGCCGCCCCTCAGCATGGCCGGGTTGCGGCGTGGCTGGCGGAGCAGCTGAACGGGAACCGGCGCGTGGGCCTGCCGTGGGAGTCGCTCACCGCCTTCGTACGGATCGCGACCCATCCGCGGGCGTCCGACCACCCCGTGAAGCCCGATGCGGCCTGGCGCCTCGTCGAGGAGTGGCTGGCGGTGCCGGCGGTCTGGATTCCGCTCCCGACCGACCGGCACGCGGACGTGCTCGGCGGGCTGCTGCGCAGGCACCACCTCGCCGGCAACCTGGTCCCCGACGCCCACCTGGCGGCTCTCGCCATCGAGCATGGCCTGGAGATCTGCTCCGCGGACACGGACTTCGCACGCTTCACCGAGATCCGCTGGCGCAACCCACTGGCCGTGTGAGCGGCGCGCGCCGGTCATGGTCCGCGCGCGCTCGTGTTCGCCGACGGCATGACGGCACCCGGCGGCGTGCTCCGCGTCTGGTGGACACCGTCGCTCGAGGAGCGGACGCTCCCCGCGCTGCGCGCCCTGCTCGACCTCCCGTTCGAGCATGTCCTGGTCTCGCACGGCGAGCCGGTGCACGGGCGGGCCGACTTCGAGGCCGCCCTCGAGCGTGAGCCGTGGTCCCGCCCGGGCGGGGAGTAGGCCCCGCCAGAGCAGGTTCGGCCTGCCCGCCGCCGTCGCCTCGGACGCGGCCGGAACCGGGACATCTTTCGGTCGCCGTGTCATCCGACTCTGGCGAGGGCTGATGCCTGGGGCCAGGATGGACGAAGAAGAGGCGACCCCATGTCCGGCAATCCCTCCGTCCCCGAGTCCCAATCGACGGATGCGGACCGCGTCTGCATCCATTGTGGGAAGGTCGTCGCCCCGGATCGCGAACGCCTGTGCAACCACTGCGGGCTCCCGTTCCATGGCGGTTCCGACGGAGAACCGGCGCTCGAGGAGCCCGGCCTTGCTGGACGGCAGCTTCTCAAGGTTCTCGCAACGCTCGCGTTCGTGTTGCCGCCGCTCGGCCCGCTCGCGTCTCTATCGAACGACCCGGGCACCCTGTTGGGGTTCTCGATCGTCGTGATCGCGGGCGTGGCCGCGCTGGTGTTCGCCTGGCGCCGGCCTCTGCCCGGTGGGATCCTGGTCGCCGTCATCGGCATCGTGACGTTCATCGCGGGGCTGATCGTGGGGGCGACGACGGCCACCGATCCGACCCGGCTCTACTGGACCTTCTGGTTCTTCCCCGGGAGCCTGGTCGGCGGGGCTCTGTTCCTGGCTGCGGCGTTCTGGCGGGCGCCGGAGCCATCCGAAGCAGGGCTGGCCCGATCCGGAACCGAGGGTCCCGGTCTGGCAGGCCTTGTCGCCCGCGTCCGCCGGGAGGCCGTCGGCCTGGCGGCTCTCCTCGCCGCCGGTCTCCTCTTGTTCGTCTTCTCCGTTCTGGCCTCGTACCCGGATCAGCCGGGACGAGCCTTCACCGTCCCCGACTGGCTCCTCGCCGGCTGGCCGCTACTCCTGATCGGCGCCGGCGTGCTCGGGTATCGCGAGGACCGGGTGCGCGGCTCGTTCATCGCTGGCCTGGTCGCCGCGGTGGTCGCCATCGGGAGCATCCTCATCGCCCTGATGATCGCCGGCCGCGAAGGGCCCCGGGCGGCCCCGGGTGAAGGCATCGGCGAGGTCTGGCTCGTCATCGGGCTCATGATCGTGGGGGGCGGCTTCTTCGGGCTCCTGGGGGGCGGGATCATGGCCCTGATCGACGGCCTGTCGCGCGGGCACGCGCGTCCGTAGCCGGGCGGCCGACCCGACGCCCGCCGCGCCCGCTGGCTCAGCGACGCCGGCGCGCCGCGTTCTCCTCGAGCCGCGCCCGGACGATCCTCTCGACGAGCCCGGCGGGGAGCGGCCTGTCCGGGCGGAAATGGATGGTTCCCTTCCCGTTCCAGTACGGATTCAGCTCGTCGCGGAACGCCTCGATCACGGCCATGCTCATGGGGAAGAGGCTGCAGTGGTCCCTGAACGCCGCGTAGGAGACCAGCATCCGGTCGCGATCCCGGAAGGCGGGCATCTGGTAGCTGATCGTTTCGGTGGCGTGCGGCGCGATCGCCCTGATCTGCGCCCGCAGCAGTTCCAGTGCCGCGCGGGATTCCCCGGGCAGCGCGGCCAGGTACTCGTCGACGCTGGCTGGTGCGGCCATGCCGGTCCCTCCGCTGCGTGCGCCCCAGCCGTTACGACGTGGGTCGAACCTCGACGAGCCGGCCGTCCTGTGCCGCGAAGTCCCAGGCGTCGATCCCCGGTGGCTCGATCCTCAACGTCGTGAGGGCGGTGCACACCTGGCTCCGATGGTCGGTCCCGTGGTGCAGCGCCTGCGCGAGCCGGATGCCCAGCGGGGCGTGGCTCTCGGATCCGTCGTCGCGGCGCCTGATGAGGACGGCGTCCGGATCCAGGTCCTCTTCGAGGAGCGACGACCACGACGGGCCGTTTGCCTCCATCACGGCGCGAAGCTCGCGGAGGCCCATGCGCTCCTCGTCGATGCGCGAGACCCGCCCGCGGGTCACGGTCGCCAGGTACGAGCAGTCGGCCCCGACGAGATGGCGCAGCGTCTCGAGGATGGAGCCGTAGGTCCCCGGGACAGCCGTCTCGAGCTGCTCCGGACTCAGTGAGAGGCACGTGTCGATCAGCCGCAGCGTCGCCCACGCGTGGTGCGCGAACGCGTCCGCCAGGAGGGATCTGCTCATCCGCTCACGGTAGCATCCCGGTGCCCGCCGGATCTCTCGAGAGGTGACTTCAGTCGCCAGTGCGCCTGGCGGTGCGACCCACAGTCCTCCCAGCGCAGGGGTGTCAGGCTGGTCGAGGATGCCCCGGCCTGGAGAAGCTTGGGCATCCCCGCCTGCTTCAGGGTCGTGGTGACGCTACGCCCCGCCGACCCTCTTGATCACCTGCTCCGCTTCGTCGAGCGTGAAGGCGCGGAGCGTCTCGGTACGTGTGTTGCCGGTGCCCGCGACACCCGCAGCCTGCGCCAGCATGGTCTCAGCATCCGGTGCCTCTGCCAGGACGACGATGTCGTATCGGCCCTGGGTGAGGTACCAGCCGTGGATCTTCACTCCCAGGCGCTCCCCCCGAGCCATGTTCGCCTCCGCGCCTTTACGGAGGTTCTGGATGTCCTTCGCGCCCTGGTCGGTGAACTTGCCCAGCACAACGAACATCGCCATGGTCCACCCCCCTTGTTTCCCGGCTCGAGGTCGGTCTCGCCATTGGCATCCGGCACGGGGTGGGCGACCGCATCTGGGACGCCGTGCCGGTGGAACCCTGAGAGGTTCCGCCCCCCATCCGTGGCGCGGATTGTGTCAGCCTGTGCGGCTTGCGTGCCAGAGGGTTATCCACATTCCCCGGCGGTGCGGTCGGTATGCTGTCGGGGTGCTTCGCGTGGGTTCGATCGTCATCCGGGTCGGCGACCTCGCCCGCCAGACCGCGTTCTGGACAGCTGCGCTCGACTATGTGCCGCGCGATGGGGTCGCCGACGACTTCGTCCTCCTGCGGTCTCGCACAGGCTCCGGGCCGAACGTCTCGCTCGATCGCGTCCGATCGGCCGTCCACCTGCCGCCGCGGATCCACCTCGATCTGTACGCCGACGACCAGGCTGCCGAGGTCGAGCGGCTTGTGGGGCTCGGTGCGTCCCGTGTCGAGTGGAAGGGGAGGCCCGCGGACGCCGACTACGTGATCCTCGAGGACCCGGAGGGGAACCGGTTCTGCGTCGTCGACGCCTCCGACCGTCGCGCCCCGTCGCCGGCCGAGGGAGACACACCTGGCATGTAACCCTGCCGTGGGCGAGGGTGCGGGAATGTCACCCGAAGGGCCGCGCCCCGCGGCAGTGCCCGGGCGCGAGCGCGGGCGTGTCGCCGGTGTGATGTTCTGAACCACTACGGGCACACACGCCCCGATGCAGGCACCTCCAGGCGGAGCAGGTATGCGTCCGCGATGGCGTTGATACACGTGTCGCCCCGTCCGAGGCTGCCGTGGCCGTTGCCGTCGCGCGCAACGAGCACACCCGAGGCGAGCTGGTGCGAGAGCGACACGCCCCAGCGATAGGGCGTCGCGGCATCGCCGGTCGCCGCGAAGATCAGGATGGAAGGCGCACCGTTCGCGTGGACCGGCCCAGACACGCGCTGGGCCGGCACGGGCCAGAAGGCGCACGGGAGGCCCGAATAGGCAGCCAGCCCCGCGAAGTCCGGCGCCGTCGACTGCAGCTCGTCGGCCAGCCTGGCGTACCACTCGGAGTCCCGCGGAAGGGGCCAGTCGATGCAGGACACGGCCATGGTCGCGTCCATGAGACTGCCGACGCCGGCTGCGACATTCCCGAAGATCGTCGTGTCCCCCTGCCGCGCGTCTCCAAGAGCCTGCGCGAGCTCGGTCCACGCGCCCGCCTGGAGCAGCACCAAGACGCCGTCCCAGGCCTGCGCGGCCGAGATGCCGTCGATCGGAGCGTCGCCGAAGCGAGCCATGAGGGCATCGAACGCCTGCCGCGTCCTGCCTTCCGACCAGAACGCGCACGTCCGGTCGCCTGCGCACGATGCCAGGAAGAGGTCGAGCTGTCGCTGCAGGGCCGCCGCCCGATCGCTCGCCTCGGTGGCGGCGTCGAGGGCCGGGTCGAACGGGGCGTCGAGGATCATCGCCCGGACCCGCGTGGGAAACCGCTCCGCATACAGCGCGCCGATGAGCGCGCCGTACGACATCCCCACGTACGTGAGCTTCGGCTCGCCGAGCGCCGCGCGGATCTGCTCGAGATCTCTTGCGACGTTCTCCGTTCCCACGAAGGGGAGCAGGTCGCCGCTGTTCGTTTGGCATGCGGCGTCGAACTCCCTGGCGGTGGCGATCCATTCCGCTCGTTCGGAGGCGTTCCGTGGATAGGGCTGACCGGGCTGCGGCGGGGTCGCAAGACACCGGATCCGGGGGCTGCTCAGCCCGATGCCGCGGGGATCGAAGCTCACGATATCGAAGCGCGTGCGCATGGCGGGCGTGAAGAGCGTGGCCGCGCCGTAGCGGATCGTGTCGATGCCTGAAATGCCCGGGCCGCCGGGGTTGAAGACGATGGAGCCGATCCGCTGCGCAGGGTCGGCCGCAGGGAGGCGGGCCAGCGCGATCGTCAGCTGGGGGCCGGCGGGTTGGGCATAGTCGCGGGGCACCTGGAGACTGGCCATCTCCAGTCCGTCGGTGCCTGTGACCCACCGAAGAACGGGCGCCGCTGGGGACTGTCCGGGCGTGGCACTTGTGCGCGACGGGGCGGGCGTCGTGCCGGCGCATCCCGCGAGAACGGTGAGAGCCGCGAGGATCGCGAGCGTCTTGCCCATGGACACGCCTCACCCGGGTCGGTCTCGCCAGTGGCTCGGCGCGGTCCGAGGCGGCCTGGCCATGGGCCACACCTCGACGCCTCCCGCGTGCGGTAACAGCATTCGGTCTGTTCACCGGGGGGCAAGTGCCGAAGGACCCGCATTCGCGTGGACGGTGACGGCACGCACCAGTGGTGGATGCCGGCATGCGTCAGCGTGATCTGCCTCGAGCTCTACGCCTCCCGCGCCCTGGCCTTGTCTATCTCGCGCGTCACGCCGGCCCTGACGAGCGCGGAGTCCGTGGCGGCCGACACGAAGCGGAAGCCGCTCGCGAGGTACGAGCGAGCGGCGGTCCCGTCGGTGCAGTACATGCCGGCCGCGATCCCGTGGGCGGCGCACACGTCGCGGACGCGATCGAGCGCCTCCGCGTGACGCCGCGCATCGTCTGCGCTCCGGGCGGACGGGTCGACCGGCATCCCGAGCGAGAGCGCAAGGTCGTTCGGGCCCACCAGCAGCGCGTCGACCCCGGGCGTGGAGGCGATCGCCTCGACGTTCGCCAGGCCGGCGGCGGTCTCGATCTGGAGGATCAGGGCCGCCCGGACGGGGTCGGCCGGATCGGCGGGTCCCGGCATCGCATGCGCGCGCAGCGGCCCGTACGAGCGTCTGCCCGTGGCACCGTGCCGGCAGGCAGCGACCGCGGCGGCCGCCTCCTCGGCAGCGTCCACCATCGGGACGATGATCCCCAGCGCGCCCGCGTCGAGCGACCGTCCGATCGCCGCGACGGTGTTCTCCGGCACCCGGGTGATGGGTGCCGCACCCCGGCCCTCGATCGCCATGAACAGCGCGACCAGGTCCGCATCGGTCGCCCCGCCGTGCTGCCGATCCACCACGACAGCGTCGGCTCCGGACGAGGCGAGCACCTCGGCCACGACGACGTCCGGGATCGCGAGCCACGTCGCCACCACGCTTCCGCCCGCCCGCCAGCGCTCGAGCAGGGGGTTGGGCGCGGGGACGGCGCGCCGGGTCAGCGTCGGGTCGCGTGCCTCGGCGGGATCGCTCGTCGCCACCGGCGGCTACAGGATCTTCGAGAGGAAGCTCTTCGTCCGCTCGTGCTGCGGGCTGGTGAAGAAGTGCTCGGGCGTGCCTTCCTCGATGATCTGGCCCTCGTCCATCATCACCACCCGGTCGGCCACCTCGCGCGCGAAGCCCATCTCGTGGGTCACCACGATCATGGTCATGCCCTCGCGCGCCAGCTCCTTCATGACCTCCAGCACCTCGCCGATCATCTCGGGGTCGAGCGCGCTGGTGGGCTCGTCGAAGAGCATGAGGGCGGGCTTCATGGCCAGGGCCCGGGCGATCGCCACGCGCTGCTGCTGGCCACCCGAGAGCTGGGACGGGTACACGTCGGCCTTCTGCGCCAGGCCGACCCGGGCGAGGAGTGCCTTGCCCATCTCGATCGCCTCGGGGGCGGGCGTCTTGCGGACCAGTACCGGCGCCTCGGTGATGTTCTCCAGGGCGGTCTTGTGCGGGAACAGGTTGAAGCGCTGGAAGACCATGCCGATCTCCTGGCGCTGCCGCGCGATGTTGGACTCCCTGTCCTCGACGAGCTTGCCGTTGACCTCCCGATACCCGATCAGGTGGCCGTTCACGAAGATGCGGCCGGACTGGATCTTCTCCAGGTGGTTGACGCAGCGGATGAAGGTGGTCTTGCCGGAGCCCGAGGCGCCGATGACGACCACCACCTCCTGGCGCTTCACCGTCATCGAGACGTCCTTCAGGACGTGCAGGCGGCCGAACCACTTGTTGACGTCGGTGGCCTGGACGACGATCTCGGTAGGCGGTTTCGGGACGCCGCCGATGACGGCGAGCAGGTCGTGAGGCTGGACGGTCATCGGATGCCCGTCCCGGACGTCCGCCAGCGATAACCGAGGAGCCGCGACGCGATGCCGGGCTCGCCGGTCGTCGTGCCGGCGGCGCCCTTTCCCAGCTTTCGCTCGATCCACGCCTGGACGATGCCCCAGATGGTGGTCAGGAGCAGGTACCAGACGGCCGCAGCGAGGAAGAACTCGAACGGCGCGAAGTACTGGCCCTGCTTGCGCGAGAAGATCGTGTACAGCTCGGGGACGCTGATGATGACCAGCAGCGAGGTGGTCTTGAGCATGTTGTTGAACTCGTTGCCGAGCGGCGGGACGATCACGCGCGCCGCCTGCGGCAGGATGATCCGGCGCATCGCCTGGGCATAGGTCATGCCGAGCGACTTCGCGGCCTCCAGCTGTCCCGGGTCGATCGAGATGATGCCGGCGCGCACGATCTCGGACATGTACGCGCCCTCGTTGACGCCGAGCGCGAAGACGCCCGCCTGGATCTCGCCCTCGATGCTGAAGCCGAACAGGTTGATGGGCGGCCACATGTAGATGCGGGCCACGCTCAGGCCGAAGAAGAAGAACGTGATCTGGACGAGGAGCGGTGTTCCCCGGAAGAACCAGATGTAGAAGTTCGCCAGGAGACGGAACGGAAGGAACTTCGACATCCTCCCGAGGGCGCCGAAGACGCCGAGCACCACCCCGATGACCTGGCTGACCACGGAGATCGAGAGCGTCAGCCAGAGCCCGTACAGGATCTGGTTGTCGGGATGGAAGATCGAGTCGAAGAAGTAGGACCAGTGGTACTGGTAGGAGCCCTGTCCGGATGCGCAGCCGGCCGTCAGGACGACGGCGAGGACCCCGGCCAGCGCGACGGCTGTCCGGGGTCCTCGAGTCTGCCTGCTGCGGTCGGGTGTCGCCATGCCTCCCGACCTCCGGCCGCTACTGACCGATGTAGTTGAGCTTGCCGGCCATCGCGGCGGTGATCGCGCCGGATTCGTCGCCGTACTTGTTCAGGATCTTGAGGTAGGTGCCGTCGTTGATCATCGAGATCAGCGCCTGCTGCACCGCGTCGCGCAGCCCGGTGTTGCCCTTGGCCACGCTGATGCCCTCGTCGGCCACCCCGAGCGTCAGCCCGGACAGCTGGAACTGGTCGGGGTGCTGGACGGTGTAGTAGCCGGCCACCGGGGAGTCCGCGAAGTAGGCGTCGACCTGTCCGGCCTGCAGCGCCAGCAGCGCGTCGCTGTCCTTCTGGTACTCCTTGACGTTGATCTTGGCCTTGCCCGCCTTGACGCACGCCGCCGACAGGCCCTGGCCCTTGTAGTCACCGGTCCCGTTCAGGTAGTCGATCTCGGTCGTGCCGCTCTCGGCCGCGATCGTCTTGCCGCACAGATCGTTCTGGGTGGTGATGTTCTTGGGGTTGCCCTTGGCCACCACGAACGACTGGCCGGCCTGGAAGTACGGGATCATGTCGACCTGCTTGATGCGGTCGGACGTGATGTTCTGGGCCGAGATGATCAGGTCGCACTTGCCGCCGGTGAGCGCCGCGATGATCGTGTCGAAGACGGAGTTCTGGACCTCCATGGTCAGGCCCAGGCGCGTCGCGATCTCGGCTCCGATGTCGATGTCGGACCCGGTCGGGTTGCCGTTCGCGTCGAAGAACTCCTGCGGCGGATACGGGATATCCGAGCAGATGACGAGCTTGCCAGGAAAGATCAGCTGCCCGGACGGCACGGCCGCGATCGGGCTGGCCGGAGCCGCACTTGCCGGCGCGGCACTTGCCGGCGCAGCGCTTGCGGGCGCTGCACTGGCCGGCGCGGCACTTGCCGGCGCGGCACTTGCCGGCGCCTGCGTGGGCGCCGTGGTCGCGGCGGTGCTGCACGCGCCCACCAGGGTCGCGATCACGAGCAGCGTCGCGGGAACGATCGACCGCCTCATGGGGTCAACGCCTCCTCCTTGCGTAGTTGCGCGCCACCGCGCGAGCCCCACTGTGTGCATCACGGGGACGTGAAGTGGGCGCATTCTACAGCCTGAAGCGCGGACGACACGGCCACCGACGCACGGGAAGACGTGTCGCACCGGCCTCGGCTCGTCTCCCCGCGCACGGGCGACGCGCCGCCCCGGCCCAGACGCCGCTACCATCCATCGCATGATCGAGACCGCGGACGCCATCGTCATCGGAGGAGGCATCCAGGGCGCGAGCCTCGCGTTCCATCTCGCGGAGAAGGGGCTCCGTCCCCTCGTCCTCGAACGGGGCGCGCTGGCGAGCGGCGCGACCGGCCGCTCCAGCGGCCTGGTCCGTATGCACTACGACCTGGAGCCGGAGGCCAGGCTCGCCTGGGCATCGTTCACGTACTTCCGCGACTGGCACGCGCGGGTGGGCGGTGAGTGCGGGTTCACGCGGACGGGGTTCCTGCAGCTCTATCCGCGCGAGGCCGCGGCACGACTCAAGTCCAACGTCGAGATGCAGCAGCGCGTCGGCATCCCGACGCTGCTGGTGTCCGCCGACGACGTGACCCGTCTTGCCCCGGGCTTCCGGACCGACGACTTCGACCAGGCGGCCTACGAGCCGGAATCCGGCTACGCCGACCCATCCGGGTCGACGGCGGCGCTGCTGAACGCGGCCCGCGAACGGGGTGCGCGGCTCGTCCAGGGGTGCGCGGTGACTGGCATCCGGGTTGATGGCGGGCGGGTGGTCGGTGTCGATGCTACGAAGGGGTCGTTTTCGGCGCCGATCGTCGTCGACGCGGCGGGGGCCTGGGCGGGGGGCGTCGCTGCCCTCGTCGGCCTCGACGTGCCCGTCACCGTGTGGCGCCACGACACGGCGTTCATCCGGCGCCCCCGGTCGCTGCGTCTCGGGCATCCGACGGTGATCGACGATGGGAACGCGATGTACTTCCGGCCCGAGGGGCGCGACCTCACGCTGATCGGCCTGGAGGACGACGCCGGCATCGGCGGCGAGCCCGAGGAGGTACTGCGCCCGGCCGGCGAGTTCGTCGGGCGCGTCGTCGACCGCATCTGCCGGCGGATCCCGGCCATGGCGGACGGTGAGCTCCAGAGCACGCAGCGGGGCCAGGACGGCATCACGCCGGACCAGCGGCCCATCCTGTGCGCCGCGGGGCCGGATGGGTTCTACCTGGACTGCGGGTTCAGCGGTACCGGGTTCAAGACGGCCCCGGCAGTCGGGGCGTGCATGGCTGAGCTCATCGTCGATGGTCGGGCGGCAACGGTCGACATCTCCGCGTTCGGGCTCGAGCGGTTCGGCCAGGGACGGCTGCTGGCGGGCTCGCACGAGGATCGCCCGATGTGGCGCTGACCGGCGCCGGCGTGCTCGCGCGTCGCGGCACCCGCGCTCCCCGCGCTGAGCGGCACCCGCGCTCCCCGCGCTGAGCGGCGCCCGCGCTCCCCGCGCTACCCGCGCTGAGCGGCGCCCACCATGTCGCGCGCCGCCCGCCGACCCGGCAGGCCAACCTGGCCGGATTCCCGCCAGGTGTCGCACATGCCACCTGCGGACGCCCTCTCCCGGCTCCGCACGCATGCTTGGGCTCCAGGGCGAGCATGGGCCGCTCCGTCCACGCTCGCGACGTGCGGCACCCACGCGCGGACCAGGGGTGGCGCCCAACAGCGGAGGCGAGCGACGGCTTCGCCAGCTGGCATAGTCGTCAGTTGGCGGGAATATGGCCAGGATGTCGGGCGACACAGCCAGGCTGTCGGGCGACATGGCCAGGCTGTCGGGCGACACGGCCAGGCTGGCGGGAATATGGCCAGGCTGTCGGGCGACACGGCCAGGCTGTCGGGCAGGAGGCAAGGATCACCGTCCGGCGCGATCGCGGGAGCGCGCCTCCGACCCCGGCGCCGGATCGCGCCAGGGCGTCTGGGGCCCGCACCTCCGCGCCGGTCGGCTACGATGAGACGGATGCCAGCCTCGTTCCCGCGCCGCGTCCCCCTCGCCGAGCTGCACTGCCACCTCGGCGGCGCAGTGACGCCCTCCATCATGTGGGGGATCGCCCACGCCCAGGGGATCAAGCTGCCGACCAAGGACTACTGGGAGTTCCGCGACATGATCACGGTCTCCCCCCGGCACGGCCACTCCTTCGACGGCTACCTCCAGCTCTTCCACTGGACCGAGTTGATCCAGTCGTCGCCGCTTGCCATCGAACGGTCGGTGTACGAGGTGGTGGGCGGCGCGTACCGCAAGAACAACGTGGCCACCATCGAGCTGCGCTTCAACCCCATGAAGCGCAACCGGGGCGGCGAGCAGGACCTGGACCACATCATCAGCGCGGCGATCCGCGGCATGGACCGCGCGGTGCTGGAATACCCGGTGCGCCCCGGCCTGATCCTGTGCCTGGACCGGGCGTTCCCGTACCAGCTCAACGAGATCATCGCCGAGAAGGCGATCGCCTACTTCGGGCGCGGGGTGGTGGGCGTCGACGTCGCCGGCCCCGAGACCTCCACCTTCCAGGTGCGCGAGTATCGCCGGCTGTTCGCTCGCTGCCGCCGCCAGGGGCTGGGCATCACGGTCCACACCGGCGAGGCCGGGCCGGTCGAGGAGATCGCGGAGGTCATCGAGCAGCTCGAGCCGGCACGGATCGGACACGGCGTCAAGGCCGCCTACGACCCCCGGACCATGGCCATGATCCGCGATCGGGGGATCGTGCTCGAGGTCTGCCCGACCAGCAACCTGAACACGGGCGTGGTGTCCGGGTGGGACGAGTTCCGCTGGATCTTCGACACCTTCAGGCGGAACGGCGTCAAGTACACGATCAACACCGACGGCCCCGAGATGCTCAAGACCTACATCCGCGACGAGCTGGCCACGCTGTCCCGGCTCGGGATCCTGTCGGTCGAGGAGCAGCTGCAGGCGGCGGAGTGGGCGCGGCAGGCGTCGTTCGTGGAGGGCGTGCACGACATCGCCCCGCCCCGTGTGAGGCCCCCGACCCGCAGGACAGTCGAGCGCGAGGAGGCGTAGGGCCCCGCCGGGGATCGGGCGCAGGCCACGGGTCCGGCGCAGTTCGCGGAGCCGGGCACCGGCTCATGGGCCGGGGCCCGCCGTCAGTCTCGACCCGGCGGTCCCTCGATCAGCCGGTACTCGCAGCAGCGGGCCCCCGACGCGATGTGCCGCTCCCGCACCACCTCGACGCCCAGGACCTCGCTGAAGAGCCGCGCCTCGGCCTCGCAGGCCGCGGCCGTCTCAGAGGCGACCTGGCGGATCGGGCAGTTGTGCTCCACCAGCCGGAGCCCGTCGTCGTCGAGCAGCTCGCAGACGTAGCCCGCCTCGGCCTGGATGACCGCCAGCTCCCGCGCCCGGTCGGCGAGGGGCGCGTCCGACAGGCCCCGGGCCTCGAACCGTTCGCGGATGGCCTGCGCCTGCGTGGCGCGCCGGGCCTCGAAGATCTGGTCGACGAGGTCTGCGCCGCCGACCTCGCGCACCGCCCCGAGCAGGCTCACCGACAGGCGGTCGTAACTGGCGGGCAGGAGCGGCTGGGCGCGCTCCGTGACGTCGTAGAGGTGCCGGGGCCTGCCCACGCCGTGGCGCATGCTGCGCCGTTCGACGAGGCCCTGCGCGGCGAGCGTCCGCAGCTGCTGGAGCACGGCGGTGCGGCTCATTCGGAACTGGGCGGCAAGTCCGTCCGGGCTCAGGGGGCCCGTCCGCCGGAGGGCCAGCAGGAGTGCCTGCGGGGTCGGGGCGTGCCGCTGGTCCGAGGGGCGGTCGTCCATCGCCGGAGCCTACCACCCGTGCCCGGCGCCGTGGCCGCGCGGGCGCGGTGCGCCCGAGCGCGGCCGGCAGGTCCGCTGCCCACCCGGCGCCGTGGCCGCGCGGGCGCGGTGGCGTGCGATCGCGGCGGCCCCGTGGGGCGCGACGGCACCTCGCGGGCTCAGCCGCCGTTGCCTGCCGCCTCGGTCATCGCCTGCTGGAGGGCGCTCCTGAGCGTGGCGGTCCATCCGGCGCCGAACGCGCGGTACGGGCTGACGTCCAGCTCGTCTACGGTGCGACCGGCGGCCGGCCGGGACGCGGCGTACTCGGCGCGGCACGAGTCGAACGCCACCGCCCCCCGGTTCCATGCGTCGTGGTCGGCCCAGGTGAAGAGGTACACGTCCGTCGGCTGGGATGCGCCTGCCGGCACGCGGACCTGGGCGTGAATGGCGTACGGGATCATGTCCGGCTGGTTGCACCCAGGGTCGCCGCTGACCAGGGTGAGGGTCGAGCCGCCCAGGATCTCGAGCTCCTGGAAGATGGACGTGGCAGGTGCGGGCGTGTTGGACACGGGCGGGCCGGCGCACGCCCCCACCAGGAGCGCGAGCCCGAGGGCCAGGGCCGCGGGCGCGCTCCACGCGCGTCCGCGGCTGCCCGGCCACCGATCGGGCGGCTCGCTCCGCGTCATCGGCGCGAGGCTACCACCGCGTGTCGTACCATGACGTCCCGTGCCCGAACTCCGACCCTTCCGTGCGCTCCGGTACGACGCCGGTGCCGGCGACCCGCGCGACCTGGTGAGCCCGCCGTATGACGTGATCTCGCCGGCGCAGCAGCGTGCCCTCGCCCGCCGGCACCCCAGGAACGTCGTCCGCCTCGACCTCCCGCTCGACGAGCCCGGTGACCCGCCGGACGAGCGATACCGCCGCGCGGCCCGCGACCTGGCGACCTGGCGGTCGGACGGCACCCTCCGCAGGGAACGCCAGCCGTCGGTGTACGCGTACGAGGAGGCCTACACCGTGCCCGGGACGTCGGAGCACCGGGTACAGCGCGGTTTCTTCGCCCGGCTCCGCGTGGAGGAGCTCGGCCCGGCGTCCGGCGTGCTGCCCCACGAGCGAACCCTGAGCGCGCCCAAGGAGGATCGGTACCGGCTGCTTCGCGCGACGGGGATGAACGCAAGCCCGGTCGTGCTGATGTTCGCCGACCCGGACGGTGCCGCGATACGCGCACTGGAGGCCGTGTGCCGCACGGACCCGCAGGTGGATCTCACCGACGACGGCGGGGTGCGGCACCGGCTCTGGCAGCTCCCGGCCGAGGACCCGACCCTCGGCCCGCTGGCGGACGAGCTGCTGCGGGCGGGCTCTGCCGGACCTCTGACCATCGCCGACGGGCACCACCGCTACGAGACCGCCCTCCGCTACCACGACGAGCGCCATCGCGATCGTGCGCTCTGCGAGCTTGCGCCCTTCGACTACCTGCTCGCGCTGCTGCTCCCGGTCGACCAGCCCCTGACCGTGCTGCCCACGCACCGGGTGGTACGGGACGGGCTCGCCGGCGAGGCCCTGCTGGCAGCCGCCGCCGACTTGTTCGACGTGGAGCGTCTTCCGACTCCCGACGCGCTGATCGAGGCGTTCGGACCCGCCCGGACCGGCCAGGCTGCCGGCCAGGGTGCGGGATCGCCGGAATCGCGTCCGCATCGCTTCGGACTCTGGACCGGCGGCCAGGCCGCGATCCTTCACGTGCGCCCCGCCGCGTTCGAGCCGCTGCTCGATCCCGCCGCGTCCTCGGCGCTGCGCTGGCTCGACGTGAACCTGCTGGCGGTCGCCCTCGAACGGCTGCTCGACGTGGACCGCGCCGCCACCGCCGGAGGCGGCCGGATCGCGTACACGAAGGACGCCGACGAGGCGCTCGCGATGGTCGACCGAGGGGAGGGCGTCGCGGCGCTCCTGCTCGATCCCACGCTGGTCGACGACGTGCTGAGCGTCGCGGCCGCCGGCGAGGTGATGCCGCAGAAGTCGACATACTTCTACCCCAAGCAGGTCACCGGCCTGGTACTGAACCCGCACGAGTGGTGAACCCGTCGGAGCGCCCGATCCGCAAGGACGAGGTCGTCCTCGAGGATCGTGGTGTCTACATCGAATCCTGGCTGCCGGAGCGGCGGTCCAGGAGGCGGCCACTGCTGCTCGTGCACGGCGAGCTCGGTGGGTCGTGGCTGTGGGAGCGGTTCCTCGGCTACTTTGCGCACCGCGGCTGGGAGGGCCACGCGGTCAACCTGCGCGGCCACTACTGGTCGGACACCACCGAGGTGTCGGGGATCGACTTCAACGCGTACGTCTCGGACGTCCTGGCGGCCTTCGACCACCTCCCGCCCAACCCGGTGCTGGTCGGACACGGGATGGGCGGCCTGATCGCGATGCGCGCGGCCGAGGAACGGCATGTGGCCGGGCTCGTCCTGCTCAGCGCCGCACTGCCGGCACAACTCTGGGCCGCGCCGCGATCCCACGTGATCCGGGAGATCCCGGACGCGTTCGGCCGCGAGCTGGTCGGCTGGCAGTCCCTCCCTGAACAGCTGCGCCGCCAGAACCCCGACCTCACGATCGAGGACGTCCTGCGGGTCCAGCACCTGATGGGGCGCGAGTCAGGAGCCGCGCGGCGCGCCATGCTGCGGGGCGTGTCGGTCGATCGCGAGCGCCTCGCGAACGTGCCGATTCTGGTGATCGGTGGCGGCCTCGACCGCTGGTTCCCGGAGTCCGACAGCGAGCGGCTCGCGGCGTGGCTGGGCGCGCAGTACGAGCCGTTCGGTGCCCACTCGCATTACGGTCTGGTGATCGGGTCCGAGAGCTTCACGCAGGTGGCGGAGGCCGTCCGGCTCTTCCTGGAGTCGCACCGGCTGTAGGCTGCGCCGGCGGCGCAACCCCCGGCGGCGCAACCCCCGGCGGCGCAACCCCCGGCGGCGGAGACCTGGCGGCCGATCCCCGGCGGCGCGCCGCGTTCATCCCGCCTGGGCCGGTGGTCCCCGCCGGAGGCTTCGGCCGTGCCGGATGCCCCACCGGCGACTTCGGCCGTGCCGGCGCTCGAGGTCTTTCCGCGCTTGGGGGTCTCGCGGGCGCCCAGGGTCTCGCGCCACTGATGGCGTGGCGGAACAGCAGGTCCCCGAGCCCACCCTCGACCAGCGGGCCGCCGTATCACTTGAAGTGTTCGCCAGCGGGGTGAAGCGGCGCGGACGAGCGTCAGCATCGGTCGCAGCACGCGCCCCGGGCCCGTGGGCCCGCGGCACCGACGTTTGGGTGTCTCGCAGTGCCCGCTGTTCCGCGTCGACTGCGGCGGTGGCCGGGAAGGTCCCGTGCGGCTGACCGCGCGCCGCCAACTGCGCCCGACCAGATGGCCGGGCAACACTTGAAGTGATGCGCGGACGCCCGGCCGCGGAGGGTCGGCCGCGGAGGGTCGGCCGCGGACGCCCGGCCGCGGAGGGTCGGCTGCGGAGGGTCGGCCGCGGACGCCCGGCGGCGCAACCCCCGGCGGCGGACGCCCGGCGGCGCAACCCCCGGCGGCGGAGACCTGGCGGCCGCGGACGCCCGGCGGCGCAACCCCCGGCGGCGCGCCGCGTTCATCCCGCCTGGGCCAGTGGTCCGGGCCGGCCGGCCTGCTGTGGTACCATTCGCGCCGCTTCGCCGCGCCCCGCGACGACGTCCGTGCCGCATTCGTCTAGAGGCCCAGGACACCGCCCTCTCAAGGCGGAGATCATCGGTTCGAATCCGATATGCGGTACCACCGCCCACTGCCGCGCCCCCGATCCCCCGGGGGCGCCTGGATTCATGCCCTCGCGCGCCGGCCGATACACTCGTCTTCTCAGGGGGGCCCCGCGTCCCGTCGCGCTGCAGCGGAGGTCGCATGTCCAGGAGCCCACGCCGGCTCGTCGTCCTCGCCGAGGGCGAGTTCCGGCCACACGCCGCGAAGACGGCCCTCGGTGTCATCCGGTACGGCCCCGACCCGGTCCTCGCGATCATCGATTCGACACGGGCCGGGCGCAACGCCAGCGACCTGCTCGGCCCGGACTTCGACGTGCCGGTCGTGGCGACCCTCGACGAGGTGCTCGCACTGGGCCCGACGGCGCTTCTGATCGGGATCGCGCCGACCGGTGGGCGCCTGCCGCCATCCTGGCGCACGATGATCCTGCGGGCGATCCACGCCGGCCTCGACGTCCTCTCCGGTCTCCACACGTTCGTGTCCGACGACCCGGAGTTCGTCGCGGCGGCGGCCCGCGCCGGGGTCGACCTGGTCGACTACCGGAAGCCGCCCGAACGCATGGAGACGTCGGTGGGACGGCTCCACCGGACCGGGTCGCGGGTGATCCTGACCGTCGGCACCGACTGCGCCATCGGCAAGATGAGCGTGGCGCTCGAGCTGCACCGCGCGGCGCGGGAGGCCGGGCTCTCGACGTCCTTCGTCGCCACCGGCCAGACCGGGATCATGATCGAGGGCTGGGGCGTCGCGATCGACCGTGTCGTGAGCGACTTCGTGCAGGGCACCTGCGAGTGGATGAGCGAGGAGGGCGAGGCCGGTGGCGACTGGGTCTTCGTCGAGGGGCAGGGCTCGCTGGACCACCCCGCGTACAGCTCGGTCACGCTGGGGCTGATCCACGGCTTCACCCCCCACGCGATGGTGCTCGTGCACAAGCCGGGGCTGGCGGCGCACGACTTCGACCATCTGCCGGAGCGTTCGTTCCCGCTCCATCCGCTCCCCGAGATGATCCGGATCCACGAGGAGATCGCGGGGCTCGTGGCGCCCAGCCGGGTGGTGGCCGTCGCGCTCAACACCTCGTTGCTCGACGAGGACTCGGCGCGACGGGAGATCGCGCGGACGGCGGCCGCAACGGGGCTGCCCTGCGACGATCCGTTCCGCTTCGGCGGCGGGCCGCTGTTTGCCGGCCTCCGCGAGCGCGTGGAGGCGCTTCCCTGGGTCGATCGTTCGGAGGTCACCGCATGAGCAGCCTGCGCGTCGGCACCGACACGCTCCGGATCCCGTTCCGCGACCCGTTCCGCATCGCCCGCGACATGAGCGGCGAGGTCGCCGTGACCGTGGTCGCCGAGCTGTCGGCAGCGGCAGATCGCGAGGCCGGCCGCAGCGGCCTGGGCGAGGGGTTCCCGGACACCTACTACGGCGAGAACCCCGACACGATCGCGGCCGTCATGCCGTTGCTCCTCGACGCGGTCGACCCGTTCGAGGAGCGGGTGGGACGGGACCTGGCGGAGACACGGATCGCGCTCGAGGCGGCCTCGGCGGCCATGGACGCGGCGATCCGCCACCATGGGGCGGCGAAGTGCGCGGTCGACATCGCGCTGCACGACCTGGCGGCCAAGCGCCTGGGCGTGCCGGTGTACCAGCTGCTCGAGCTGCCGCCCGGCATCCCTCCGACCGACTTCACGATCGGCATCGACACGCCCGACGTGGTGGGCCGGCGGGCGGCCCGGGCGACCCGGTTCCCGGCGCTCAAGATCAAGGTCGGCGGCCCGGCGGACCTCGAGACGCTGGAGGCGGTGCGCGCGGTGTACGGCGGGCCGATCCGGGTGGACGCCAACACCGGCTGGCCGCCCGAACAGGCGGTCCGGCTGGTGCCCGAGCTGGAGCGGCTGGGGGTCGAGCTGATCGAGCAACCGTTCCCCGCCCACCGGCTCGACCAGCTCCGCTGGCTGCAGGAACGCTCGAGCCTGCCGATCGTCGCCGACGAGAGCTGCGTGGTCTACGACGACCTGGAGGGGCTGGTCGGCGTGGTCCAGGGCGTGAACGTGAAGCTGGCGAAGTGCGGGGGCGTGGGTCCGGCAAAACGGATGCTGGAGCGGGCGCGGGAGCTGGGCCTCCGCCGGTTCCTGGGCTGCATGGAGGAGACGAGCGTCGGGATCGCGGCCTCCGCGGCCGTCGCCTCGCTGGCCGACTGGGTGGACCTGGACGGCTCGCTCCTGCTCGCGGCCGACCCGTACGAGGGGCTGGAGCTGTCCGACGACTGTCGCTGGCGACTGACCGACGCGCCTGGCCTGGGGGTTCGCCTGCGGGCCTGACCGCGTGTGGACAAGTTGGTGGACAACGTCGTGGACAGAACCCCTTCCTCGACCCGGCCACCGCTCCTAGGATGTCCCACCGAAGACCCCGGTGGCCTGTGGGGGCACGGGGCGGACGCCGTTGGAGGGCTGGATCGCGCCCGTGGAGCGGGGCGTTCCGCGTAGGGGAAAGGAGGGAGTCTGTATTGATGGAGCCTGCCGGGTCCCGCAGTGCGGGAGCGACCGCCGAGGCGGTGGACTTCGTGCGCTTCTGCTACGCACGCCACCCGGTCTCCTGGCCGCAGCTGTACGACGAGATGAGCGCGGTGGCGGCCCGGGGCCTCTACCGCGGGTGGGGATACATGGAGCTGGCGGACCACGGGATCCGGTTCACGCTGCCGGATCTGCCCGCACTCGCGGCGCTGGTGAGCAGCCTCGTGCAAGCGGAGTGCGCCCGCGCGGCGGAACGGAGGGCCGCGGCGCGGAGGGGGGCGGCGCGACGCCCGGCACCCGAGCCAGTGGGGGCGGGTTAGGAAGGGCCGGCCACCGACTGCCATCGTGACGGCGATCATCGCCGCGGAGGAACGCCCCGTCCGGGAGACCGGCGGGGCGTTCTGGCGTCGGTCGGCACCGTCGTGCCGCCGCCCCTATACTCGGCCCCGATGCGCCAGATGTACCACCCCGACGATCTCGCCTCGATGGATCCGCTCGTCCTGATGAAGAACCTGGACCACGTCCGGATGACGAGCCGCCGCCTCAGCTACATCCTCCAGCAGCAGGTGCATCTCTACACGCCGGAGGCCAACCAGGTGCGCGACCAGATCGACCGGTACGTGGAGGCCGAGCGGCAGATCGAGGGCGAGATGGCGAGGCGGGAGATCCGCTCGTAGCCGAGGGCGTGCCGGCGCTCCGCTCCCCGGGCCGCCGTCCTGGACTGCGCCCGGGGCCCTTCCGTTCGCCCGGTATCGCGGTCCCGGTGCTGATCGCACTGACCTTCCTCGTGCTGCTCGTGACTGCCGTGGCCGTCGATCCGGCCCGAGGCGTGACCGCCAGCACCAGCCCGTACACCGATGAGGGCTGGAACGTCGCGAACGCGCGCAACCTGGTGCTGTTCGGGGCGTGGGCCACCGACGACTGGCGGATGTACATGCTGAACTTCCCGTTCAGCGCGCTGGAGGCCGCGTGGCTGGCGATCGCCGGGGTCGGGATCGTGCAGGCGCGCCTCCTCGTGATCGCCTGCGTGGCGGTCGCGCTGGCCACGCTCGGCGTCGGGCTGCGACGGCAGCTGGGCGCGGTCGGCGCGTCGCTCGCCGCCGCCGCGCTCGGTGGCTCGGCGCTGCTGCTCTACTACGGCCGGCTGGCCTACCTGGAACCGCTGGTGATGCTCTGGCTGATCGCCGCGCTGGCGCTCCTCGCGCGATCCCGTCCCTCGCTGGCGACCGGCGTCCTCGCGGGGGTCGCGCTGGCGCTGGCGATCGCCACCAAGGCCAGCGCGGGGTTCGCGGCCGCGGGGATGCTCGGTGGTGTGGCGCTGGCCGGGTGGAGGGAAGCCGGAATCCGCCGCGCGGTCGCGGGCGCCGTCCTCGGCCTGCTCGTCGTGGCGCTCGCGTGGGCGGCCGTCTTCGCCCTCCCGCAGCCGGCCGCGCTGGCCACCGACCTCCGGATCTGGGCCCCGGAGCCGCTGCCGCACAGTGTCACCGAGCTCATCCGTCGGATCACGTCGTACCCGACCCGCAGCGACGGCGGCATTCCGCTCGCGCTGCCGCTGCTGGTCGCGGGTGCCGGTGGGCTGTTCCTGGTCCTCGTGCGCCGCGCCGACCTGACGGCGGAGCAGCGGCGCCTCGCCGCGGCGTGCGTCGGCTGGTTCGCCGTCGGGATGGGCGTCCTGCTGGTCGTCCCGTACCGCCCGAACCGGTACCTGGTCCCGCTCCTGCCGCCGCTGGCCGTGCTCGCCGGCCTCGGGTTCGCGCTGGCCGTGCGGTGGGCGGGAGAGCGACGGATCCTCGCCGCGGGTGCCGGCCTCGCGCTCGCCATCGCCCTCGTCGCGCCCGGCGTGGCCCTCGACCTCGGCTGGGTGACCTCCACGCCCTCGACGCTGCCCGCTGTCCAGGCACGGATCGCCGCCCTGGTGCCCCCGGGATCCGTGATCCAGGGGGACCTCGCGCCGGTGCTCGCCATGCAGGCGCGCGCGACGACCATCGTGTCGCGGCCCGCGACCAGCGTGAACCCCGGCGACCTGTACGAGACGCGCGGCGTCCGGTGGGTGTTGACGCCGGGTCCGGCTCCCGAGTGGGCGGCGCTCCACCGGGCGGCATGGGAGGCGCGCACCAGGGAGCTGTGCGTGGCCTGGGGCCCGGGCGAGACCTGCCTCTACCGGCTGCCCTGAGCGACCAGACCGGGCCGGGTCGGGGGAGGCCAGGTCCAGTCGATCGGGAACGCCGCGGCCGCCAGCGCCCGGCGCCTCCCGAGTTCCGTGGGCGCGATCACCAGCAGGCGATCGATCCGCGTGGCCCGCCCCGCCTCGTCTCCCCAGAGCTTCGTCGACTTGCGATGGGCTGCGATCTCGTCGACGGCGATGCCGGCGAGCCGGTATCCCTCCGGCTGGGCCGCCTCCTCCCACGCCCGTGCCGCCAGGTCGATCTCGCGCGGGAGCCGGTGGCCCCCGTCCGACTCGACGTCGCCGAGCACGAGCACGACGACGGCGTCGTCGGCCAGCACGACGCGCAGACCCGCCAGGACCTCCCGAAGAAACCCCAGGTAGGCCTGCGGCCGGTGCGCGTGATCGAGCGTGGCGTCGACCTCCTCGGGCACGAGCCCCAGGAACCAGAGCCGGAGCCAGTTGAACGCCCCGTACCGGACCACGCGCAGGTATGGCGGGCTGGTGACCACCAGGCGTGCACGTCCCGGCAGAGAGCGCTCGCGGAGCGCATCGCGCGTGCGGGTGCCGGCGTCCCGCGCGTCCCCCAGGAGCGCCAGTCCCCGCACCGGCGGACGTGAGTCCCGCAGCAGCCGCCGCGTCTTCGCGCGGAGAGCGTCGAAAACGTCGCGCTCCTCCGGCACGAAGCCGCTCGCCGCTGCGTACCGGCGCACGTACGACGGCGGCAGCGCGAACGCGTTCGGCATCAGGGTCGACAGGAATGCGTTGCCGCGGCCGTGGAGGATGCCCGCGGTCGTCGCCGTCAGGAACCGGTCTGCCCGATCCGCCGGATCGAGCGTCGAGCGCAGGTAGAGGAGCTGGTCGAGCGTCCGTGGGTGGAAGGCAAGGGCGACCTCGGGCGACTCGTCGGACGCGCGGCCGGGGCGGCCCGCGGCCCGTGCCATCCACCCCGCGCGGAGCTCGTCCAGGCGGTCGAACAGCTCGGGAGGTTCGGGTGGGTCGACCTTGGCCGCGGTCAGCAGGTGGGCGAGCGGGTACAGGTCGTTTCCGACACCCAGGCGACCCTCGGCGCACGCCTGCAGCGGCGTGGTGCCGCGGCCGCTGAACGGATCGAGCACCACGTCGCCCGGGCGCGTATATCGCCCGATGAACGCGTGCGCGAGCCCGGCCGGGAACGACGCCAGGTAGCTGCACATGGGGTGGAAGGCGTGACCCCAGAGCCGCCGCTGCGTCTTCCACTCGAGCTCGATCGGGAACGGCGGCAGCTCGTCCGGGATCGACGGCGCGGCCTGCGACCGGGGGCGATGCGCGGGCTCGGGACGCCGCGCGAGCGTCACTGCCAGGCCCTCGTCGGCGCCCACGCCGGGCACGGAGCCACGAATCTAGCACCCGGTTGGCCGCGCGCGCCGGTCACGTTCGCAGGGACACGACGGTCGCGTTCGCATGGCACGGTACGATTCGCCCGGGTCCCCGTAGCTCAGTGGACAGAGCAACCGCCTTCTAAGCGGTCGGTCGCAGGTTCGAATCCTGCCGGGGACGCCACAGCTCCCGTGACCAGAGCAGCCTGCCGACCTCGATGGCGAGGACGCTCCCGACCCTGTCGCCGCTCGTCTGGGCGTGGGCCCAGGCCGCACCCGGAGGTCCGGCGCTGGACGTTCGCGCTTGTCGCGGACGTGGTGGCGAATCTCCCGTTCGACCCGCAGGTCCTCCTCGCCTGCGCATCGCTGCTCCTGCTGCTCGTCTATCCCGAACCGCGACGGCTGCTGGCGCCGTTCTGGCGGAGGCCCATCGACTGGCCCCTGCTCGCCCTCGCAGTCGTCGCCGGTGCCTGCTTCGTCCCGCTCGTGTGGCAGGCTTTGCACGCGCAGGTCCGGGGTGCCGACGAGCTGGCGCTCCTGGTCGGCGCCTGTCTCCTCTATCTGGGCGTGGCGGCAATCGCCGTGCCCGGCAACCCCGGAAGCTGGGGTCTCACGGGTGGCGCGATCGCTCTCGCTGGCGGCGCCGCCTGCCTCGCGATCACCGCGCATGCATGGCAAGGTGAGCCGCCGGCCGCCACGGGATAGTCGCTCTGCGTGATCGGGCTTGCGCGGCCTCGCCAACGAGCAGCGCACGCTGCGCAGCCGGGCGGGGCGCCGCCGGTCGGGTGCGGTCATCGCCAGCACCGGCGCGCTCGGCTTCGCCGGTGCCGACCACGGGATCATCCCGCCGATGTCGTACGTCGCGTTGTCCGTTGCCGACCGAGGGGTCCTGGGGGTGCCGTGCATCTTCACCCACGTCCGGCAGCCGACTGGCCTCGCCGCTCGCTGGACCAGAGCAGGGCGGTTCCGGCATCGTGGCCGGGTAGTCGCGCCCACCAGGTCTCGATCGTGAACGACGGAACCGCGAGCTGCTGGGGGCGCGCCGACCACGATTGTCGGGGCTCTGACAGAGCTCTTGTTCGCCGATCGGTCTTCTGGCCGCCGGCCGGACCCGACATCCTTCGGCAGCGTCCAGTCCCTGATGACCCTGCGGCACGCCTTCATCTCGGCGGCGCAGAGCGGCGTCACCGTCCTGGCGGCCTCGGGCGACAGCGGGACGGCCAACGGCACCAAGCAGCCGGTGGCCAGGGGTGGCTTCCTGCTCCCGTATCCCAGCGTGGAGTGGCCGGCCTCCGATCCGCTGGTGACGGGGGTTGGCGGCACCTATCTGTGCACCGATCCGACGGCCACCACCAGCGAAGCCAGGACCCCCTACATCGTTTCCGGGGTGGGCGCCAGATGCTCCAATCCCGCCTTCGGTGGCGCGGCCGAGGTGGCCTGGACCTTCTCCGGCGGCGGCTTCAGCCAGGTCTTCCCGAAGCCAGGCTGGCAGAACGCCCTGCCGGCGGGCAGCACGCCGATCAGTACCATGCGCGGATGGTGCCGCTTCGCCCCGGACCTGATCCGCCACGGGGCTCGGTCCGCCTTCGCAAACCCACGCCGATCAGTGTTGCTACACGGTAATGGTGACGCCACGAGGGCTCCGCAGGCTCGCCGGCCGGAAGTTCGACCAGGCGGCCGCGAGGCGCGTCACGGCCTCCGCGAGCAACACGGGCTCGTGGCCGTAGGCCAGGCGCAGGCGGTCCCGACAGGAGCCGTCCGCCGAGAACTGCGGGCCCGGCCGGACGATCACGGCATGGTCCGCGGCGAGGTGTGAGAAGGCCGCCGCATCGCCGGCGGGCAGGTGAACCCACAGACAGAGGCCGCCGGCGGGACGGACCCAGCTCCAGCTCGGCAGTTCCCGACGCAGGGCCTGCTCGAGCGCGTCGAGGCGGACGCGCGCGGCCCCCTGCGCGAGCGGGACGAGCTCGTCGAAGCGCGCGAGGAGTCGCACCGCCAGGGCCTGGCTGAAGAGGCTCGTCGAGAGGTCCATGTCGACTTTGCGGGCCGCAAGCCCGGCGATGAGCGAGCGTGGGGCCCGAATCCACCCGACACGCAGGCCGCCCCAGGCCACCTTGCTCAACGAACCGATGGTGATCACGCGCTCCCGCTCACCCGCCGCCGCGATGGGCACCGGCGGCTGCTCGTCGAAGGTGAGATAGGCACTGGTGAGGTCGTCGATCACGGTCAATCCGAAGTCGGCCGCGAGGCGGGCAATGTCGCGTCGGCGCGACTCGGACAGCGTCGTCCCGGTCGGGTTGTGGCAGATCGGGTTGAGGAAGAGGAGCTGCGCCCGGCTGTGCTGGGCCTGGACACGTAGCAGGTCGGTGCGGATGCCCTCCTCATCGAGCGGCACCGGAATGAGGCGCGCCCCGGAGGCGCGGAAGACATCGATCGCCGGCGGGTAGGTGGGGTTCTCGAGGATGACCGATATGCCCGGCCCGCCGAAGTGACGGGCGAGGAGATCGATCGCCTGCTGCGCCCCGCTCGTGATGAGAACCTCCTCGGCGACGGAAGGCACGCCGAGCTCGCGCAGGTGGGCCGCCACCGCCTGGCGCAGGGCCGGCAGCCCGAAGGGCAGGTAGCCGAACGAGCGGAGCAGCCCGGGCAGGTCCTCCTCAGCGACGCGCCGTGCCTCCGCTGCGATCACCGCGGCGCCCGGCAGCGCGCCGACGGTCAGCTCGATGTCCTCGGGCGGGGGTTCGAAGGCGAACGGCCCTTCCTCCAGGGGCTCGACGGCCCCGCCCGCGCCCCCGAGCTCGGCCGGGGAGGCCGAGGCGCGGAGCCCGTGCGCGACGCGGGTGCCGCTCCCGCGATAGCTGCGCAGCCAGCCCGCGGCGCGTAGCTGATCGTAGGCGGCCACCACGGTCGTCCGGCTCACGCCAAGGGCAGTGCCGAGGGCGCGCTCCGAGGGGAGCCGGGCACCCGGCGGCAGGAGCCCGCCTTCGAGCCGCCGCTGGAGCGCGTACGCCAGCTGCGCGTAGAGCGGGCCTGGACCGCCCGCCCAGGTCCCCAGGGCATCGGCCAGGGCTGGGCCGTGGTCCGTCTTCACCATTTCGATCCACTTGGCCACAAGTGGCTCTTGGATTCGGCTACTGCGGCGGGCATGATGGTAGCTGGTTGATACCACTCCTGGTGTAAGACGGTCAAGTGGCTACTGTTGGATATCCTCCGACCCGACACGTGCCCGCGTCGCGGGCGTCCGCGGTAGGGGCTGGCCAGCCACGGCACTCCGTGCTGTGGCACCTCCTCGACCGGCTCGCCGTGAGCGCCCGCGACCTGGTTGTGTCGTCGCAATGGGGCGCCGACGCTGAGACCGTGATCGGGCGGCAGACCGGCGCTCGCTGCTGAGCGTCTCGGTCCTGGGCAGCCTCTGCTACCTCGCGCACGCGCCTCGCGCACGCCGAGGCGTGCCTGTTCCTGATCTCGCGCTGCTCGACCGGGCCGGCTCCCGACGTCCGCTCGTGCAGGGCGCCCCGTACGGGCTCGCGTTTCTGGCCCGCCCCATCACGCTCCTCGCCGTCATCCCCGTCGGCGTGGCGCTGCTGTGGTCGCGCGCGACCGGGCCCTGGCCGCGGCGCAGCTCGCCCTCCCGCTCGCCGCCGCCATCGCCGCGTTCGGGCAGGTCCGGCACGGGCGGCAGGTGGTCGGGCCGGGCCTGCCGCCGCAGCCGTGGGTCCTTCGGACCTGCCCCGCGGTCGCCCCATCGCGTATCCTGCGGCGCGTGCCATCGGTCAGTCCCCAGGTTCAGCTCGCCCTCGGCGCATTGCGCGCGCTCGCCGGCGCGGCGTCGGGCCTACCCGTCGAGCGGCTCGCGTCCGCAATGGACACCCCACCGGATCGGCTGCTTGAGGTGCTTGGACCGCTCCAGCACGCCGGATGGGTGCGCCGCGAGGAGGGCGCGAGCGACGTCGTCCACTTCCTGCACCCGGTGCCCCCGCCGACCCTGCAGGAGCTAATCGAGGCGATCGAGGGCGCCACGCCCATCGACGATTGCGTGTTGCATCCGGGCGCGTCATGCGGCGCGCTGCGGAGCGCGCCGGTGTGCGGCCAGCACCACGCCTGGACGCGGCAGCTGACCTCCAACGCGCTGGCCGCGACCGTGCTGGTCGGGACGGGTGCGTGGGCACGGCCGATCCCTGGCGCGCCCCACCTCGCGCCCGCGCCCGACTTGTCGACGGCGCCCCTGCCGGCGCCGAATGGCCCCGCGCCCGGGATCCCAACCGTCTCTGCCCGGGTGGTCGAGGACCCCGAGGATGGCCTGCCCGCTCCCGCGCCGGCGGCCGATCTGCCGGCGGACCGCCCGAACCTTCCAGCGCCGGGCGCCGTACCGCCCACCGACGGCGAGCGCATCCCGTGCTGACTCGACGCCAGTTCCTCGTGAACGTCGCTCGCACCGGGGCCGCCGCGGTCGCTACGTCGGCGCTCGCGTCCTGCACCCCCGCCGCGGCCCGCCCGGTCCGGCCTGCCGCGACGCCCGGCACCGCGGCATCCCGCACACCGGCACCGGCGCCCGCATCGCCCGCCGCAGCCATCCCCGACCCCTCGGAGCCGCCGCCGGTGCTGGCCCGCCGGGCCGACTACCCGCTCGCCCGTGAGTCCGCCCTCCCCGGCACCGGCGCCTGGTTTGCCGGCACCTATGGCGACGCGGCGGCGCAGGGCTACCTCTCGCGCGCCTCGGTGGGTCCCGGGGAGCAGATCACGCTCCAGGTGGCCTCGGGCGCCCCGCGGGTCGACGTCGACTGGTATCGCCTGGGCTGGTACGGCGGGGCCGGGGGCCGCCTCGTGCGCCACGACGCCGACCTCCGGCCCGGGGCGCTGCTGCGGCCGGCACCGGATCCCGCCACCGGCCTCGTGGAGGCCGGCTGGGCGCCCTCGCTGGAGCTGCAGCCCGGCCCTGACTGGACGAGCGGGATGTACCTCGCGGTCCTCCGACCCGAACAGGGGGACGCCGGCTACGTGCCGTTCGTGGTGCGGCCCGCCGCGGAGACCGCGCAGCCCAACGGCCCCGCCCCGGTCCTGTTCGTGAACGCCGCCACAACCTGGCAGGCCTACAACGGCTGGGGCGGCAAGAGCCTGTACGGCTACAACTCGTCGGGGATCACGATGCCGCTCGACACGACCCGCGCGGTGGCGGTGAGCTTCGATCGGCCGTACCTGCTGCAGCAGGGTGCCGGACTCCTCTTCTTCTGGGAGCTCCAGTTCGTGCGCTGGCAGGAGCGCCAGCGGCGCGACGTCGAATACATTGCCGACGTGGACCTGGTGCTGCACCCGGAGTTGCTGGCCGGCCGGCGCCTGCTGATCTTCGCGGGGCACCACGAGTACTGGTCGCGCGGCATGCGCGAGGCGCTCGAGGGCGCCATCGCCGGGGGCACCAGTGTCCTTTTCCTCTCGGCCAACGAGCTGTACCAGCAGGTCCGCTTCGAGGACTCTGCCGTGGGCACGGCCCGCCGGGTGGTGTGCTACAAGTCGGCGGCGGCCGACCCGATCGCCGCAACGGACCCGCGCCTCACGAGCGTGCCCTGGCGCGCCGCACCCCTGCGCGAGCCCGAGGCTACGCTGATTGGCCAGATGTACGCGCACGTGGTGGAGCGGCCGGCCGACTGGCGCGTGGAACGGGCCGACCACTGGCTCTATGACGGGACCGGGCTCCACGATGGCGATCGGCTGACCAACCTGGTGGGACAGGAATACGACACGTTCTTCCCCGAGTACGCGCCGCCACTGACCATCCTGCTCGCCCGCAGCCCGGTGCAGCCGAACTGCGTGGACCCGACCATCCCCGCGCTCCACACGGCCACCATGTACCGGGCCGCCTCCGGTGCCACCGTGTTCGCGGCCGGTACCTACCAGTGGTCCTGGGCGCTCGATGGCTTCGGTGTTCGCTCATACGCGGGCCTCCGGACCCCGCTCGACCGGCGGGTCGCCGTCATGACCGCCAACCTGCTCAACCGCCTGGGCGACGGAGTGGTCTGAGGTCGGCGCGCGACAACTCCCGGGACCCAACGCCATCACTTGATGGTGCGGAGGCCAGCAGCTGCCTCGGACGCAGGCGAGCGCGTATGATGGGTTTGTTGCGCGACCGGCGCAGGGTCGTGGCCCGAGCCTCGGACTCGGACCACGTGGGGAAGTGGCCCGGCCGATCGTGGACGCCTGGCGGGCAGGTGCCTGCCGCCAACGATCCGTTCGGGGAATGGCCCCCGAGGGTGCGATGGTCAGCGTCGGACTCATCGTGGACCCGGCCGCCTCGCAGGATGTGCGGCGTTCGATGTCCCTGGCCCGCACGGTCGATGTCCACGAGCGCGTCGACACCGTGGCCCGAGTCCTGCGCGGACTGGGCGCCACGAACGTCGCCACGATCGACTACATGCCCGAGGCCTATCGGGTCGTGGAGCGTGCCGTTGAGGAGCTGGCCAGCGCGTATCTGCCGCTCGGCTCGGACGGTCCCGCGGCTGCGGCCGGTCGTGCTGTCCCCGTCACGTTCGCCCCTGTGTGCGCCTGCACATCCTCGATGCGGCAGGGCTGCTGCGGGAGGTCGCGGGTGGGGGCCTCGCGGTGACCCCGGACGGTCGTGTTGGGACCGTTGCCGCTCGCCGGCGGGACGGCACGCGGGGTTCGACGCGATCTCTGGCCGCGGGCGATGCATATGACGGCCGCGAAGGAGCCCCATCGTGAGACGCGGCGGACAGCGCGGGTCCCCTGGCGCGTCCTGCCCGACGACGGACAGCGTGAGCCGAGAGTCAACCTCGCGCGGGATGAAGCCCTCGCCCGCTGTGCCGACGGCTCACCGACCCTGCGCCTGTGGCGCAGCGACCGCTCGGTCGTGCTCGGGCGCTCGCAGCTCGCGGAGGCGGAGGTTGACGCGCGTGCGTGCCGCGATCTCGGCGTGGTGGTCCTGCGCCGGTTCACCGGCGGCGGGGCCGTGTACCACGACCCGGGGAACCTCAACGTCACGCTCGTGGTCGACCCCGAGCATCCACTCGTGCGTGCTCGGCCCGGCCACGGTCTGCTGCCGCGCCTCTACGGCGCCGTCCTCGAACCCCTGGTCGCAGCCATGCGCCGGATCGGGGTGACAGCCGTGGCGAACGACCGCGGCATCTGGATCGGGAAGCGCAAAGTGAGCGGCGCTGCCGCGTGGCTCGGCCCCCGAGCGGTTCTGGTCCACGCGACGCTCCTGGTGGACGCCGATCTCCGGGCGCTCGAGCGCGTCCTTGCGGGACCCGGCGCCCCCGACGACCCGCGCTGGCAGCGCACCCGGAGCCGCCGCGCGCCGGTCACATCGCTCGCCCTTGAGGGGATCCTGCCGCCTGACGCGGCGGCGATCGAGACGGCGATCGTAACGGCGTTCACCGGCGGCCGCACCGCGCCCGGGAGCCTGACCACCGAGGAGCGCACGATGGCCGACCGCCTCTTCGTCCAGCGCTATGCGCACCCCGCGTGGCATGCCACCGGGGAGACCCCGAGGGGAGGTGAGACAGAGCACCCAGTCGGCTCCTGACCGGATCACCGCCATGACGGAGGACAGACGATGCCGAGCAACGAGACACTCCGTGCACTGCACCACCAGATGGTGCGCATCCGCGTCTTCGAGGAGACGCTCCAGAAGATCTACTTCGAGGGCAAGACGCCGGCCTTCGACATCGCGGCCGGGCCCGTTCCCGGGGAGATGCACCTGGCCGCCGGGCAGGAGCCGGTGGCCGCGGGCGTCTGTGCCCATCTTCGACCCACCGATGCCGTCACTGCGACGCACCGACCGCACCACGTCGCCCTCGCCCACGGCATGGATATGAAGCGGCTTGCCGCGGAGATCTTCGGCAAGGAGACCGGGTTGGGGCACGGCAAGGGCGGTCACATGCACCTGTTCGATCCCGCCACCAACTTCGGCTGCAGCGGGATCATCGCGGAGGGCATGCCCACGGCGGTCGGGCACGCGCTGGCCTTCAAGAAGCTCGGACGCGACGACATCGCCGTCTCGTTCTTCGGCGAGGGGGCCGCGAACCAGGGCGCCTTCCACGAATCGCTCAACCTTGCGGCCCTGTGGAAGCTGGGGGTCGTATTTGTCTGCGAGGACAACGCCTGGGCCATCAGCGTGCCGAAGGACAGGGCGACCGCGATAGCCAACAACAGCGACCGGGCCTCCGCCTACGGGATGCCTGGCGTGCTCATCCCCGACAACGACCCGGTCGCCGTGTACGAGGCGGCCGGCGAGGCGGTCGCCCGGGCCCGCCGCGGCGGAGGGCCTTCGCTGATCGAGATCAAGACCGACCGGCTGCTCGGCCACTTCGAGGGCGACCCGCAGCTGTACCGCACGAAGGAGGAGATGGAGGCCATCACGCAGCGCGACGCGATCCGACGCTTCGAGCGCCAGCTGATCGAGTCGGGGGCCATGACGCAGGCCGACGTCGAGGGAGCCTGGGAGCTCGCGCGGGCCGAGGTCGCCGGCGCGGTCGAGTTCGCCCGCTCGAGCCCGTACCCCGTGCCCGAGGCGGCCCTCCTGCATGTGTTCGCGTAGCTGAAGGAGCCGCACGATGGTTGTCGAGACCAGGCGTCTGCTGACGACGTCGAAGGCCATCTCGGAGGCGATCGCCCAGGAGATGGAGCGCGACCCGAGCGTCTTCGTCATGGGCGAGGATGTCGGGGTCTACGGAGGCATCTTTGGGGCGACCGAGGGCCTGCTCGCGAAGTTCGGGCCCACGAGGATCATGGACACGCCGATCTCGGAGACGGCGTTTATCGGGGCGGCCATCGGCGCCGCCATCTCCGGCATGCGGCCGATCGCCGAGCTGATGTTCGTCGACTTCTTCGGCGTCTGCATGGACCAGATCTACAACCACATGGCGAAGATCCACTACGAGTCAGGCGGGAACGTCAAGGTGCCCGTCGTCATCACCACCGCCATCGGCGGCGGCTACGGTGACGCCGCCCAGCATTCCCAGACGCTCTACGGCCTCTTCGCCCATCTCCCCGGCATGAAGATTGTCATCCCCTCGACGCCCTACGACGCCAAGGGCCTGATGATCTCCGCGATCCGGGACGACAACCCGGTCCTCTACTTCTTCCACAAGGGGATCATGGGACTCGGCTGGATGACGCCAAACCCGCGCGCCACCGGCGAGGTCCCCGAGGAGGCCTACACCGTCCCGATCGGCAAGGCCGACGTGAAGCGCGCTGGCCGGGACGTGACGATCGTCACGGTGTCGCTCATGGTCCATCGCGCGCTCGACGCGGCCGGCGACCTGGCGAAGGAGGGGATCGAAGCGGAGGTGCTCGACCTGCGCTCGCTCGTTCCACTCGACCGTGAGGCCATCGTCGAGTCGGTGCGCCGGACCCATCGGCTGCTGGTGGTCGACGAGGACTACCGAAGCTTCGGCATGAGCGGCGAGGTGATCACGGCGGCCATCGAGGGCGCCTTCGACCATCTTGACGCACCGCCGGCCCGCCTGGCCTACCCGGACGTGCCGGTCCCGTTCAGCCGCCCTCTGGAGCAGTTCTGCCTGCCCGACCGCGAGAAGATCGCAGCCGCGGCACGCCAGTTGGTCGAGGGTTAGCCCGAGGCCGTGTCGGGTGGCGGGGGAGCTCCTGCGCCCCGGTCTCCCCCGCCGTCTCGCCTGGCCTGTGGCGTCAGCAGAGGCCCGGGCCGCGGGTCGGAGGAGGCACACATGCCACATCAGGTCCTGATGCCCCACCTGTCAGACACGACCGAGGAGGGGATCGTGGTCGCCTGGTTCGTCGAGCCCGGGGCGACGGTGCGCGAGGGCGACCTGGTCGCCGAGGTCCAGGTGGAGAAGATGAGCGCGGAGGTTCACGCGCCGGCCGCCGGCCGCCTCGGGGAGCTGCGCGTCGCGCCCGGCGGTGTGGTTGCCCAGGGCGCCGTCCTCGTGGTCATCGAGGCTGCGGCCGGCGAGGAAGCCCCTGCTGCCCCTGCTGCCGCGGCAGAAGCCGCCGCGCCCGCAGCCGTCGCGGCGGAACCGGGCGGGCCCGCGTCGCCCGCCGCGAAGCGGCTGGCGCGCGAGCTGGGCGTGGACCTCGCGACCGTGGTGGGCACGGGTCCCGGCGGCCGTATCGTCGAGTCCGACATCCGCGCGACCGCAAGCGGACTGCCCGCTCCGGGCGGAGCGCCCGCAGCAGCGCGCGCGGGTCGCGTCGAACCGATCACGCCGATGCGCCGCACGATCGCCGAACGGCTCCACCAGGGCCTGGCCTCGACGGCGCAGCTCACGCTCACCGCAGAGGCCGACGTCACCGCGCTCGGTGAGCACCTCGAGCGGCTCACCGTCGAGTGGGGTCGCCGCGTCTCGTACACGGAGGCGGCGGTGCGGGCCTGCGCGCTCGCCATCCGTGAGCACCCGCGGGTGGGTGCCCGCTGGACCGAGGAAGGCCTGATCCTTCCTGACCAGATCGACATCGGCGTCGCCGTGGCGCTCGATGACGGCCTGGTCGTGCCGGTCGTCCGCGCGGCCGACAGCAAGAGCCTCGAGGCCCTCGGCCGCGAGATCGCCGAGGTGGCCGAGCGCGCGCGCACGGCTCGGCTGGCAACCGCGGAGACCGAAGGCGGCATCTTCAGCGTCACCAACCTCGGCGGCTACGGCGTCGATGCCTTCACGCCGTTGTTGAACCCACCGCAGACAGCCATCCTTGGGCTCGGCCGGGCCCGCCCGCGACCCGCCGTGGTGGGCGGCGCTATCGCGGTACGCACACTCATGGTGCTCAGCCTGACGTTCGACCATCGGGTCCTGGACGGGGCGCCCGCCGCGGCATTCCTGGCGACCGTGGTGGGGCTGCTGCAGGAACCTGAGCGGGTCACGACCGGGGGGTAGCGGCAACCTCGGTTCGCTGCTGCTTGTTCAGTCGCTCCTGCGAGGCAGGTCCGGCCAGCACCGTGGCCCCCTGTCGTGTTGGCGCCGCTCGGGTGCCACGCTCGCGCCGCCGCCGCTCCGGCCGGCCGGCGAGGCTCTGTGTCCCCCGCCGGGATGTGCCGGCGGCACGCGGGTCGAGGACGAACGCATCGCCCCGCTCTGCCGGCTGGCCAGCGCCTGATCGGCTCTGCTGCCGGGCGGCCCCGCGGCTGGCGCTCAGGTGATGGCGAACGGATGGGACGCCGTCGCCGAGGCTCCGTTCGCTTCGCAGTGCACGGTCACCGTCGCGGTCCCGGGCTTCGTGTTGGCGGCGATCGTCCAGGTCCAGGAGACGGCGCCGCTGGCGTCTGCGGAGTGCGACTGGAGCAGCGCGGCGACCGTGGAGATCCGCCCCGACGGCAGTGTGAGGGTGATCGTGCAGACGGCGGCGGGGAGAGAACGGGCGGCGACGGTCGCGCTCGAGCCGGCGGGCACGGAGATTGGCACCGCGGTCAGGGTCACGCTGAGGCGACCGGCGGCTATCGTGGGCCGCGGCGTGGCCCGCGCCCCTGGGGCTGCCGAGAGCGTTGCGGGCGTGGGCGTGGGAGTGGAGGCCATGGGGATGCCGAGGTAGGAGTGGACCCACTGGTCGCCGATGCGAGCGCGCGCCGCCGCCAGGCTGATCGTCCCCGCGCAGACCGCTTGCCTGAGCAGCGTTTCGTAGGCGTCCTTGACCCGCGCCCCGACCGGCGTGCCGTCGGCGAGGTTGACGGAGTACGGCTCCGGCCAGAGGTTGCGCGGGTCGCTCGGGGCGCCCCCGAGCTCGAGCGGGATGAGGTGGTCCTCTTCGTAGACGGCCGTCGACGTGGTTGTATAGCCGTACTCGCCGATCTGCTGGACCTTGAGGGCGGACGTGTAGCTGGGCGGCGGACGCACGGTGGCCGTCCAGCCTGAGACGCAGATCGTGGAGCCGATCGAGGCCTGCGTAACGGCCGGGTTGAACGCCCCTGGGGTGAGGCGGGGGTCGGGTTCGCCGGGCAGCCGACCACCGCCAGCCACAGCGGAACGGGTCGTCGGCGCGGGAGCGGGAAGGACCTCGCCCGGGCTGGGCGGTGTGGCGTTGCCGTCCTGATCCACCGCCGCGCTCGCGGCGGCCCCGGCCGTCGGCCTGGCCACCGGTGACGCGCTGGCCGCGCCGCTGGGGGCAGGGAGGGAGCCGCAGCCGAGCAGCACAAGAGCGGCAAGGCCCAGGACCGACGCGACGCCGGCCCAGGGACGCGCTGGCAGGCCCATTCGGTGCGCCCGATCGACAGCGATGGCCCCGGTCGGCTGTCCGGGGCCATCGGGCACGTCGTGCGTCGCGCGAGCTACTTGCCCTTCTTGCCCTTCCCCGGCTTGTTCTTCGGCTTCTTGTCCTTGGCCACCGCGGTCTCCTTCGAGCAGGTCTACGGTGCACAGGGTAGAGCATCGGCGGGGGCATCCGCGGCCCCCGCCGCCGGGGGCTCCCTGGCTGCGGAGGCGGCGCGACGCTCCAGCCAGCGGACGTGGATGGGATCCTCCGGACCCCCACAGTCGAGCCCCCAACCTTGACACGGCGCGGGCCGCTCAGTACGGTGGCCGCGCCGCCACGTTGGGGAGGTGGTGGCGGTGGTCCGGGCGCCAGCAGGACGGGGCAGCAGGCCTGGATGTGCGCTGGCGGGAGGGAGCGGCAGATGACCGTCGGCTCGCGATCTGTGCCCCCGAGCGACCAGGCGGTCACGCGGGACGAGATCATCGCGCGCGTCCGGGAGATGTACCGTCAGCATCCTTTCCCGCCCGCCCAGCGGAAGCACACGTACCGCAACCACGCGGCCTACGTCCGGCGCTTCCTCGAGCAGATGGGCGTCGACGCGAGAGGGCAGGAGTTCGGCGACTTCGCCTGCGGCACCGGGCTGATGATGCTCGACTACGCGCAGGAGTTCCCCGACACGAGGTTCCTCGGCTACGACCTGTCACCGGTGTCGGTCCAGCGCGCCAACGCGACGCTGGCGGCGGAGCACGTGCCGAATGCGCGCGCCCTGGTCCAGGACATCATGCAGATGGAGGACCAGGACCGCTTCGCCTACATCGTCTCCTGGGGCACCATCCACCACCTGCCGGATCCCGCCGAGGGCGTGGCAATCCTGGCCCGTGCGCTGCAGCCAGGCGGCGTGCTGCGCGCCGGCATCTACGGCTACTACGGCAACTGGGAGCGCCGCGTGCAGCAGGAGATGCTCCGGACCCTGGCCTGGGACTGCGATCCGCTCGACTTCGACCGCAAGCTCACGATCGTGCGGGAATGGGCCACCGGGGACCGCAACTTCAAGAACTACTACACGGCGCCGCCGGTCGACCTCCACGATGACGACTGGGTGGTGGACGAGTTCCTCCACGTCTGGGAGAACCACCTGCAGCTCGCCGACATCGTGGCGTGGCTCGAGGCGAACGGCATGGCGGTGCTGCGCCTCACCGACTACTACGACCAGGAGATCCCGCTCGATGTGGCCGAGCACTCGGCCAGCCCGGGGTTCGTCCGGCGCGTCAAGCGGCTCTCCTTCGCCCAGCAGTGCGGAGTCCTCGAGATGATCGTGCGCCCGTACTGGATCTCGCTCCTCGCGCAGAAGCGCGCCTGAGCGGGGCTGTCGGTCCGTGTCTCCCAACGCCGCCGGGCTGGTCGCCCTCGAGGCGGGCAAGGGGACCCGCTGGCTGCTGCGCCGGTCGGGCCGCGGTGGGACCTCGCTCCCCGGTCTCGTCGCCGAGCGGATCTATCCGCGGCTGGCCGGTGAGCTGGCGCAGCACATCCCGAACGGCTCGCTCCTCATCACCGGTACCAACGGCAAGACCACCAGCACACGGATGATCGTGGCGGCGGTCCGGGGCGCCGGCCTCACCCCACTCACGAACCGTGAGGGGTCGAACATGCTGCGCGGCATCACGACCACGCTGCTGGCCGAGGCCAGCTGGCGGGGACGGCTTCCGGCGAGCGAGCACCTGATCGGGATCTTCGAGGTGGACGAAGGCCATCTGCCCGCGGTGATCGACGGGCTGGCGCCCCGGATGATCCTCATCACGAACCTCTTCCGCGACCAGCTCGACCGCTACTTCGAGGTCGATTTCGTGGCGTCGCTGTGGGCGACGGCGCTCCAGCGGCTCCCGGCCTCCACGACGCTGATCCTCAACGCCGACGACCCGCTGGTGGCCTATCTCGGGGAGTCCGTCTCGAACCCGGTGCTCTACTACGGGCTGGAGGACGGACGCTGGGGCCGGTCGCGCCTGCAGCACAGCGCCGACTCGCGCCGCTGCCCGCGCTGTGCGAGCGACCTCCAGTACAGCCTCTCCTTCTACGCACACCTGGGGCACTATGCGTGCGCCTCCTGCGGCTGGCACCGGCCGACGCCCCGCCTCTCGGCGTGGCACGTCGAGGTCGGGGGGCTCGAGGGCTCCACGATCAAGCTGCAGACGCCCTGGGGGCCGCAGACCCTCGCGGTGCCGCTGCCCGGCATCTTCAACGCGTACAACGCGATCGCGGCGGCGGCGACCGCGTACAGTCTCGGTGTCCGACCCGACGTCGTGAGGGAGGCGGTGGGGGACGTGCCGGGGGCCTTCGGCCGGCTGGAGCGGTTCGAGGTCGATGGTCGGCGGGTGCTGCTCGCGCTGGTGAAGAACCCCAGCAGCTTCGACCAGGTCACAGAGATCCTGCTCCGCACCCGCAGCACGCTGCGGCTCGTCCTCGCGCTCAACGACAACACGCAGGACAGCCGCGACGTCTCGTGGATCTGGGACGTCGCCTTCGAGCAGCTCTGCGGCCGCCTCGAGTGGGTGATCGCCTCGGGCCACCGCGCCGCCGATCTGGCGGTACGGCTCAAGTACGCGGGGGTCCTCGAGGGTCCGCCGGACGGCCGTCCCACGCTGTCGACGATCCCCGCCCTGGCGGATGCCGTCGCCGAGGGCCTGCGCCGGACCCCGCCCGGCGAGGAGCTCACGATCATCGCGACGTACACGGCGATGTGGGCGCTGCGAGAGGGGTTCGTGCGGCGCGGGCACCTCGTCCCCTTCTGGCAGGCGTGAGCGCCTGCGGCACGGGAGACCCACGGTCGTGAGCACGCCCGGCGCGTCTTCCCCGAGCGCGGTCAAGCTGACGATCGGCTACCTCTATCCCAGCGTCTTGAGTCAGTACGGCGACTGGGGGAACGTGCTGTGTCTGCAGCAGCGCTGCCGCTGGCGGGGCATCGACGTCGAGATCCTGCCGCTCGAGGCCGGCACGCCGATCGAACCGCACGCCGTCGATCTCTTCTTCATGGGCGGGGGCGCCGACTCGCAGCAGCGCCTGATCGCCCGGGACCTCGTGGTGGCGAAGGGCGACGCCATCCGCGAGGCCATCGACGCAGGCAGCGTCGCGCTCCTCATCTGCGCGGGCTACCAGATGTGGGGCCGCCGCTACCGTCCCTTCCGCGGCGACGACCTCGAGGGCCTCGGGATCTTCGATGCCGAGACGATCCACTGGGCGGCCGAGGAGAAGGTCCCCATCCGGGACATCACGAGCGCGGGGCGCGGGCGGATGGTCGGCAACGTGGTCGTGGAGTGGGAGGGCCGGACACTCGTCGGCTTCGAGAACCACGGCGGTCGGACCTATCTCGGTGCGGGGGCTCGACCGCTCGGGCGCGTCGTCGTGGGCGCCGGCAACAACGGCAAGGACCACACCGAAGGTGCCGTCTTCCAGAACGCCTACGGCACCTACCTCCACGGACCCGTCCTGCCCAAGAACCCGGCGCTTGCCGACCACCTGGTCCGGCTCGCGCTCCGGCGGCGCTATGGCGAGGTCCCGTTCGCGCCGCTCGACGATGTCCTCGAAGAGCAGGCGCGGGCAGTGGCGCTGCACCTCCGTCGCTAGGCGCCGAACGGCCGGAGTGGCGGATACCCTCAGGCTCGCCGCCGCATTGATGGTGATCGGGCCCGCCCATCCCACCGGACGAGGCGCGCGCCGAGGGGAGGAGCCCGGGCGCTGAGGCCAGATCAGGCAGGCCGGTACAGCCGCCGTCTCCAGATGCCGGAGGTCGGGCCGACGGTCAGGCCCGCTTGCTCGCCTCGCGCGCGCTATCGTGGAGCCATGAGCACGACCCGCACGTTCTTCCGGGACCTGATCGCCGAAGCCCCCGTGCCGGCCCGCGGGATCCACAGCCAGACCCTCTCAAACGAGGCCGGGGTCGAACTCGTCCTGTTCGCCTTCGCCGCGGGCGAGCGGCTCTCCGAGCACACCTCGGCCCGCCCGGCGATCATCCACATCCTGTCCGGGGAGGGCGACCTCACCGCCGGGGACGATGCCTACGCCGCGGTCCCGGGAACGTGGCTCCGGATCCCCGCCGACACCAGGCACAGCGTGCTCGCACGCACGCCGCTCGTGATGGCCCTCTATCTGCTGTCGCGCGAGGATCCATCCAGGCCATGAGCCGCTGCGACGGCGGGGTGGACGGGGTTGAGACCTAGAAGGCGTCCTTCCAGGCCGGCATCGTCTTCATGTAGGCCAGCGCCTTCGCCCGGGCCACATCGTGGTCCAGGCCCTCCTGGCGCATGGTCCACTGGATGAAGCGCTCCAGGCGCTCTTCAGGGGCCGGCAGAGTGCCCTCCGGGGCGCAGTAGTGGCAGTACGGGATGGCCGGGTCGGCCAGGGCGTGGTCGGTGTCGGTGGCCAGGGGCATGCCGCAGGACTCGCAGGCGGCGACGGTCATCGTGGTGTCCTTTCGTGGACCGGCCCCGGGCGGGGCGGAGCATGAAGTTGGGCTGGCTGATGAGCAGCGAGCAGCTCGAAGCCGCGGACCACCGTGGCCCGCTCGGCCGGCGAGAGAGCCGCCAGCGCATCCCCGAGCAAGTCCGGCGCAAGCACCTCGCCCACGCGGGCGATGACCGCGCGACCCGCATCGGTGAGCCAGACCAGGACCCGTCGCTCGTCCCGCTCGTCGCGGACCCGGGCGACCAGGCCCTTGACCTCGAGCCGTTGGAGCAGCTCCGAGACCGAGTTGCGCCGCAGACCCAGGTGGACCGCCTGCTCCCCGACGGTGAGCGGCCCGCTCGCGGACAGGTGCTGGAGTACCCGGAGCGCCTGCCTCGTGACCGGGAGGTCGGCCCCGTGGTGCAGCCGCTGTGCGTAGTGGTAGCGGCGGTAGACCTCAGGGAAGAGGCGGCCGATCCGGGCCGCGGCTTCCGCGGCGCTGAGCACGGGCTCCCCATCCCGGCTGGCGCCCGTCGTCGGCTGAGCGGCGTGGGGTCTGGGTCCGTTCGTGGCGACCATGTCGCAGCGACTATTGGTCGCGGTCGGTCCGCCGTCAAGGGACCTGATCGGCGGGTACGACCGATCGCACACGGGCGCTTCCCTGGTCGCGGCAGCGGGAGAGGCGCCATCCACTGATCGTGCGGGAGACTGGACGCGTGGATGCGCGCCCGTACACTGCACGCCGATGGTCGTTTCCACCGGGCGCGACGCCCTGCTCCGATACCGCACGCGGAGGCGATGGTCGACGATCTCCACCGGACCCAGGAGGAGGGGAGCCATGGCGACGAGCGAGGATGACTGGGAGCGCTACGGTCGCGCCCTGCATCGGGCGATGGCCGAGGCGCTCACAGAGTTCCCCGAGGACGTCCGCCCGGACGCCCTGGAGACGGCCGATTACTGGTTGAGCCTCGGCCTGACGATCGGCCTGGAGCGCCCTCATCAGGCCCGACGCCTCCTGGAGCTGATCGAGGCCGAGGAGGCGGAGCGCGCCGCGCTCGCCGAGGATGCCGCAGCGTTCATCGAGGAGGCGCTGGCATGAGGGGACGGGGGCTCGTGTCGCAGCTGTACCGGACGGCCCGACTGGCGAACGACGTCTCGGCCCTCACATCGGGCAACCCGCACCGCATGGCTCGCCGGGCGAAGAACCGCATCGTCGGGCGGGCGCTCGCCCGCGGTGGTTTCTGGCGTTTGCTGTGGGGGCGGTGAGCGCCGGAGGCCAGGGGCCGGGACTGAACCACCGGCAAGCGGATGGCTCCACACTGCTGCCCGGCGACAGTGCTGAACAGCGCGAGGCGGAGGCGATCATCCTGGCCGCACTCGCTCGCGAGCTCGACGTCCCACTTCTGGTGAAGCGTTTCCCCCTCGACGGAGGCGTCCAGGTGACCGTGGACGGAGCCTCCGCCGATCCGCCGATCCTCGTCGAGGTGTGGGCCCGCCAGGGCCCGCCGAAGTCGGCGCAGAAGGCCAGGGTGGTCACCGATGCGCGGTGGCCTGCGGCCTGGGGTCCGAACAGACCACGGTCGACATGATCGCCTGGGTGGTGCTCGTCTCGACCCCGGAGGCGCTCGCCGTCCACGCATTTCACCCTCGCCGCGTCCCTGCGTCCCTGCGTCCCCGCGTCCCCGCGTAGCCGAGCTGCCGTACGCCTGCGGGTCGCCCCGATCCGCCGACGCCCCGGGCCATCTCGGGGAGCGGCCAGACCTGCCGCGCCACTAGGTTGACCACGCTCCCCTCGCGCTGCAGCTCGCCCTCCACGAAGAGGAGCGCGTGCCGCCGGACAACGCCGCCCAGCCTAGCCCAGGTGTCCGGCCAGAGAGTGACGTTCGCCATGGCTGTCTCGTCCTCGAGGGCCAGGAAGACCGTGCCCCTGGCGGTCATCGGATGCTGGCGCGTCACGACGAGGCCGCCGATCCGGACGCGCCCCGGCGGGTGCTCCGAGAGTCGGGCGATCGGCCGTGCCCCCAGTCGCTCGAGGGTCGGGCGGAACAGCTCCACCACCTGGCGTCGCGCATCGAGCGAGAGGATCGCGTAGCTGTCGGCCAGACGCTCCAGCTCGGAGGGTGGAGGCAGCTCGGGCGCCTCGGTGGGGGGGGAAGGCGGAGATCGAGCGGGATGGCCGTCTGCGCCGGACGCGCGCGCCCCATCGTCTGCCGGCCCGTCGACGCCGCCACCTCGCGGAGTTGCCAGAACAGCTCCCGCCGCGGCCGGCCCAGCGAGTCGAGTGCACCCGCCCGGATCAGCCGCTCGACCACCTCCTCGGCCAGGCCCGTCCGCGCCACGACATCCGCCAGCGAGCGGTACGGGCCCCGCCCCAGCTCCCCGTCCAGCCGCTCGGCATGCTCCTCGCCGATCCCCTTGACCAGGTGCAGCCCGAGCCGTACCCCGTACCCCTGCGCCGGCTCGGCCGCCAGCTGCCGCCGTGCCTGCCTGTCCGGCACGACACACCCCGACGAGCGCACGACCTCCGGTCGCCGGGCGATCCCGCAGCCCTCGGGGAGCGGCTCGCCAGGCATCCCCGCCCATTCGGTCGTGCTGCGGTAGCGGCTGCGGTTCAGGTCCACGGGCAGCACGGCCACGCCGTGGCGCTTCGCGTCGTTGACCAGCACCTCCACCGGGTAGAAGCTCATGGGCTGGTTGTTGATGAGCCCCGCGGTGAACTGCGCGGGGTAGGAGAGCTTCAGGAACGCCGACTCGTACGCGGTCCGGGCGAACGCCGCCGCGTGGCTCTTGTTGAAGCCGAAGCTCGCGAAGGCGGCCACATGCCGGAAGAGCTCTTCCGCCTGCTCCTCGGCCAGGCCGCTCACGCGCTCGCAGCCCTCCACGAAGGCCCGGTGGAGCGTCTCCATCTCGCGGCTCGAGCGCCAGGTCCCCATGGCCCGCCGGAGGCCGTCCGACTCGGCCGCGCTGAACCCCGCCACCCGGATGGCGATCTCCATCACCTGCTCCTGGTAGAGGATCACGCCGAGCGTCTCGCGCAGGATGGGTTCGAGCGCGGGATGCAGGTACGCGACCGGCTTGAGCCCCTGCCGGCGGCGCAGGTACGGGTGGACGGCGTTCCCCTGGATGGGGCCCGGCCGGATGATCGCGACCTCCACCACCAGGTCGTCGAGGGTGGACGGCGCGGACTTCGGGAGGGTCTGCATCTGGGCCCGCGACTCGATCTGGAAGACGCCGGTGGTGTCGGCCGCGCGGATCATGCGGAAGACGTCGGGCAGGTCCTCCGGCAGGCGGTCCAGGTCGAGCACCACGCCGCAGTCGGCGGTGATGTCGCGCAGCGCGTCGTCCATCGCCGAGAGCATGCGCAGGCCGAGCAGGTCGAGCTTGATGAGCTGCATCGTCTCGACGTCGCGCTTGTCGAACTGGACCACGACGCGGCCGGGCATCGTCGCGCGCTCGAGCGGCGCGATCTCGACGAGGGGGGCGGCGGTGACGAGCATGCCGCCGACGTGGGTGCCCAGGTGCCTCGGCAGCCGTCGATGCGGGCACAGAGCTCCAGCCAGCGCTCCCAGGGCGACAGACCGGCGGTGGAGCCGGGCCGGCGCTCGGGCGGCGGCTCGGGCTCGAGGCGGGCGACGCTCGGGTGGGAGGCTGGGTGGGCCGAGACCGGCCGTTCGCCGGCGGAGACGCTCCCGCGGGCCGTATCACTTGTAATGTTGAGCGGCCGCGGAACCGGGCGCGGCGGGCCTTCATCCCGGATCAACCGAGCACCTGCGCCCCCGCTCACGGCGGGGACCGTCTCGTAGGCGCCGCGAAACCCCTGCCGTGCTGCGTCACGCGCCGCGTCATCTGCGGCGCCTGGAGAGGAAGACTCGTCCCATCCACCGCACTCCTCCAACCGAGTCCCACGAAGTCGGCCCGGCAACTCTTGTAGTGATGCGTCGGCCTGCAGCTTCGTCACGGTCAACCCCTCCTCCCCACGAAGTCGGCCCGGCAACACTTGTAGTGATGCGGGGGCGGCGTGGGCAGGGAAGGGTCGGCCGCCGGTCGGTAGTGATGCGGGAGCGGAGGTGGGGCCATCCCCGCGCAGCCACGCCACGCTGACCGGGGTGTCGCCCGGGCCTCCCTCGTCGTCCGACGTGCCGCGACGGGGCGGCATCGGGTCCAGGATGCGGGCGGCAGAGCTGCCGCCCGCCGCCCGCCGCCCATCCCCCGTCGCACGCCCTGACGGTGCGCAGCGGGACTGCAGTCGAGGACCGTCCCTGCCTCCGGGGGACACCCGCCCAGCACGACCAGCTCGCCGGGGAGCGGCTCGGCGGCCCGTTCGAGGCGGAGCGGCAGGTGGGGCCAGGTGAGGTGGAGGAGTCGCATCGCTCGGTGGTCTCGGGATCAGGGGGGCTGCGGTGGACGCGCTCGATGGGGCGGGAAGCGACCGCCGGCGCGCCCGGTGGACCGGCATCGAGCAGCTGGCCCACGCCGCGCGTCCGGTCCCCCTCATCGGCGTAGCGGATCTCCAGCTCGACCCGCCGGCCCGGCGGCCCGAAGCGGTTGCGGGTGACGCTGACGCGCGTGCGCTGCCCGACCACGTCGCGCCCGAGATAGATCCAGCCCTGGCGCTCCAGCTCGAGGCCCACGCCGGCCGTCTCGGCGAGTGCCGCCCGGAGCGGGGGGCCAGCTCGGGCGGCTCCAGGACGACGAGCCGGGCGTCCGCGGGCCGCGCGCGGGCGGCTCGCCGGCGCAGGAGTCCCTCCCGCGCCGGGGCCAGGCGGGCGGGCAGGTCGACCACGAGCAGGTCGACGGCCCGCCCGCCCAGGAGCGCGCCGGCGAGCCGCAGGCCCTCGGTCGGGTCGATCGGCCGGAGGACGAGCAGCCAGGCGAGGTCGACCCCGCGCGTGACGGCCTCCAGGGGGTCGAAGGAGCGCCCCAGGTCGAGGTAGGCCGCGATCGCGCCGCGCCGCTGGGCCTCCGCCACGAGCCGCAGGGCGAGCGTCGTCTTCCCGCTCGACGCAGCCCCCCGGAGCGTCACGCTGGCCGCGCGCACGAGCCCGCCTCCGAGGATCGCGTCGAGGGCGGCGAAGCCGGTCGAGACCAGCTCGGCCTCGGTCGGGGGTTCCTGTACCGGGAGGAGGATCGGCGCCAGGGCGCCCTCGCGGGAGATCGAGGTCCCCACCGGGCGGCCGTCCCCGAGGCGGACCGCGGCCTGCCCCCAGCGGTGTTCGAGACGGGCGAGGGCGGCGGCCAGGGGTTCGGCGGGGGGCTGTATCGCCCGACGCAATGATAGAACAGACGTTCTATCTGTCAAGACGGAGCCGAACGGTCTGTGGACGGAGCCGAACGGTCGCACGGCTCGGCACACCGTGACCCGGTCGGGTCAGGTGCCGGTCGCGATGGGCGGCCACGCCGCTTGGCCAGGGATGCCTTGTGCCGGCGCGCCGGTTCGTTTGCCCCGGCCGTGGACCTGCCACACTGACTGTATGCGCGCCTTCATCTTCGATCTCGACGGCACCCTCGTCGACACCGTCTACGCCCACGTGCTGGCCTGGCAGCAGGCGCTCGCGGAGGCGGGGCTCAACGTCGAGGGCTGGCGCATCCACCGGCGCGTCGGGATGAGCGGCGGCCTGTTCACCCGCGCCCTGGCCCGCGAGATCGGGCGGCCCCTCTCGGCGGACGAGCAGGAGCGCCTGCAGCGCCGCCACGGTGAGATCTTCCGCGCCTTGCTCCCCGAACGCCGGCCGCTGCCCGGCGCGCGTGAGCTGGTGCGCTGGCTGCACGAGCAGGGCGTGCCCTTCGGGATCGCCACCTCCGGGCGGCGCCCCGAGATCGACGCCTCGCTCGAGGTGCTGGGCCTGCCCGCCGACCTCGTCGTCGTCGAGCGGGGCGACGTGCTGCGCGCCAAACCCGAGCCGGACCTCTTCCTGGCCTGCCAGGAGCGCCTGGGTGTCCGCCGCGAGGATGTCTACGTCGTCGGCGACGCCGTCTGGGACCTGCTCGCCGCGCGGCGGGCCGGCATGCTCAGCGTGGGGCTCCTGAGCGGTGGGTACGGCGCCGATGAGCTGACGCGGGCGGGGGCCTTCCGTGTCTACCGCGATCCGCAGGAGCTGCTCGACTCGCTCGACGAACTGGGGATACCGCTCCGCGGCTGAAGCCAGGCTGGGCTGCGTCGCCTGGGCACGATCGTGCCGTGGTGGGCGCTGGTCTGTCGCCCGGTGGGAGAGTCGCAACATGCCGAACGCCTCTCGAGTGCGTGCCGGAGATCGAACGACGCTCGATTCCCCTGCGAGCGTCCGAGGGGCGCGCCAAGCGCCTCGCCATCGATCAGGCACAGCAGGTCGATCTCGTGTCGGACAGGTGGCCGTTGAAGATGCGGCGGGCGATCGAGGGCGTGGAGCCCTGGCTGACCGACGGCGCGCTCGCCGCGTTCGCGATCCGGGTCATCTGGCGGGTCGGCGAGCAGGGCGAACCGGCCGCCGCGGTCGAGGTGCTGCGGGCGGCCCGATGGCATCGGCGCCGCGCTCGCGGCGGCGGACGCAACCGCCGAGGGGGTGACGCCGTGCACGCGGCCGGTGGCGCAGGTCAGGGCGCCGCGGACGCGTGGCCCTGGCGACCGGACCGACGACGAGGCCTTCGGCCCCGGCCACATCCATGTTCATGACGTCGCCGCCGACCGGGTGAGGGGTATGCCCTCGGCCAGCAGCCGACCGACCTGCTCCCACTCGACCAGGAACGCGTCGTGGCCCTTGGTCGAGCGGATCTCGCGGTAGGTCGCGTCGACCCCTGCCGCCTCGGCAAGGCGTACCAGCTCCCGCACCTGGTCGGGCCCGTAGAGGATGTCGCCCGCGATCCCCACCCCCAGGAGCCGGGTCGCTCCGATGGCGAGCTGGCGGAGGGCCTTGCGCGGGTCGCCACGGCCCCGCCCGATGTCGTGGCCGTCCATCGCCCGCACGAGCACGCGATACGTGTCGACATCGAACCGATCGACGAGCTTGCGCCCCTGGTGCTCGAGGTAGCTCGTCACGGCGTACCGTCCGTCGGCCTCGCGGCGGCGGCCGAACCGTTCGCCGAAGTCGACCTCGCTGCGGTAGGTCGTCATGGCCAGGCGCCGGGCGAGGTCGAGCCCGTCGACACCCAGTCGCTCGATGAGTTCGAGCTGGAGGTGGTTCCAGGCGAGGGCGAGCGGCCCCGTGGCGGCCGGCGCGGCGATGGACATGACGGCGTCAACGGTGCCTGATCGCTCGAGCGCCACCTCGAGCGCCACCATCCCGCCAAGCGACCCGCCCACCGCGAGGGCCAGTGTCCCGATCCCGAGCGCGTCGAGGAGCGCCCATTGCGCGCGGGCCTGGTCGCGGACGCTGACCGGGGGGAAGCGCCCGTCATACGGCGTATCGGTCAGCGGGTCGGGGGAGCGGGGACCCGTGGTGCCGTAGCGACCGCCCAACAGGTTGGCGCAGAGCACGCCGACGCGACCGGTGTCGAGCGCCTGGCCTGGACCGATGAGGGGCGCCCACCAGTCCCCGGCGGCGTCGGCCGAGCCAGTGAGCGCGTGGACGACGAGCACCTGCGGCGCCGGCGGAGGCGGCCCGTCGTGGCGATAGGCGACGGTGAGGGCGGGGAGCGTGACCCCGCCCTCGAGCTGGAACGCCCCGAGTGGGGCGGACTCGACCCGCCCGGTGCCGAGTGGCGGGCCCGTGGGGACCGGCCGCAGTCCTGGTGCTTGAACGGGCGCGCGCTCGAGCTCGTCGGTGGCCATCACGCCGCGGTCTCCGCACGCTCGGGGCCGGTGGCCGCCGCGAGCGCCTGGTCGAGGTCGGCGATCAGGTCGTCGATGTGCTCGAGGCCCACCGAGAGGCGGACGAGATCGGGCGTCACGCCCGACGCCAGCTGGTCCTCCTCGGACAGCTGCTGGTGGGTCGTCGAGGCGGGATGGATGATCAGCGACTTCGCGTCGCCCACGTTGGCGAGCAGGCTGAACAGCTTCACCGAGTCGATGAGCCGCCGGCCGGCCTCCGCGCCGCCGCGGACCCCGAAGGTGATGATCCCGCCGAACCCGCCGCGGAGGTAGCGCGCGGCGAGCCCGTGCGAGGGGTGGGACGGCAGACCGGGGTAGCTGACCCAGGCGACCCGCGGATCGGACTCCAGCCAGCGCGCCAGGGCCAGGGCGTTCTCCGAGTGACGGGCGATGCGCAGCGGCAGGGTCTCCAGGCCCTGCAGGAAGAGGAACGCGTTGAACGGGCTCAACGCCGGGCCGAGGTCGCGCAGCAGCTGCACCCGGAGCTTGACGATGTACGCCTGCGGGCCGAATGCTTCCGTGTAGCGCACGCCGTGATAGGAGGGGTCCGGCTCGACCAGCTCCGCGAAGCGCCCCGACGCGGCCCAGTCGAAGCGCCCGCCGTCGACCACTACGCCGCCGATGGACGTGCCGTGACCGCCGATCCACTTGGTCGCCGAGTGCAGCACGATGTCGGCGCCGTGCTCGATGGGCCGCGCGAGGAGGGGCGCGAACGTGTTGTCGACGACGAGCGGGAGGCCGTGGGCGTGGGCGGTGGCCGCGATCGATGCGAGATCTGGCACGTCCAGGCGCGGGTTGCCGATGGTCTCCAGGTAGAGCGCACGGGTATGGTCGTCGATGGCATGGGCGAAGCTGGCCGGATCCGAGCCGTCGACGAAGCGGGTGGTGATGCCGAGCCGCGGCAGCGTGCAGGCGAAGAGGTTGGCGGTGCCACCGTAGAGGCTCGTGCTGCTGACGATGTTGTCGCCGGCCCGCGCGAGGTTGAGGATGGCGAGCGTCTCGGCGGCCTGTCCCGACGCGAGGCCGACGGCCCCGACGCCGCCCTCGAGCGCGGCGACGCGCTCCTCGAACACCGCGGTGGTCGGGTTCATGATCCGGGTGTAGATGTTCCCGAACTGCTCGAGCGCGAAGAGCCGCGCGGCGTGCGCGGCATCGTCGAAGACGTAACTCGTCGTCGCGTAGATCGGGACGGCGCGGGCGTTCGTGACGGGATCCGGCTGCTGGCCGGCGTGAAGGGCGAGCGTCTCGGGACGGAATGCATGGTCGGACACGTGGGGTACCTCGTGGGCTGATCGCGCTTCGTCGAGGTCCCGGTCGGCCGGGGAGGCCGTGTGCGTCGGCGGCTACCCGTCGTGTCCGTCGGAAGAATCAAGAAGCCGCAGCTCCGCCTTCGGAACTGCGGCCCCGGGACCGATCTGCGGCCCCGGCGTCACCTGTGGTTCAGGCTGCGCGTGGCCTCAGACCCCATCCTCCGCACGGCGGGGCCGCCAGCGCATACACATGTTCCGGGTGACGGCGGTGTGGCTCACGGTGGCGGGAGTATGGGGCAACGCCCGGTGCCCTGGCAAGCCCGTGTACCGTTGCGGCCCACTTCAACTGCCGCAACGATCCCGAGCAGCGCGCGATCTGGAAGGCCGAGCAGCGAGCGATCCGCTACGCGCAGTCGAAGGGCGTCACGGCCAACGGGTCCCTGCCGCAGAAGGCGTACTACTCGAGCTACGGCGTCGGCGTGGCCGATGTCGTCGCGCCCGGTGGGGATCGGAGGTTCCAGGACCCCGGGGACGGGTCGAGAGGCTACGTGCTCTCCACGTACGCCAGCTCGCGCAGGGCGCCGGATCGCCTTGTGCGCGACCGCGCGCCGCGTCCCGCGGAGCCCGGCCAGGACGCCGCTCTTCGCCTCTCGGCACAGCCGGTCGAGTGGAAGGTCGGCAGCTTCGGCGTCGAGCAGTGAGCGCACGCAGGACTCGAGATCCCCGAAGGCGTGCGCCTGGTCGAGCCAGCGCAGGACGAGTTGGGTCGGGGAGAGCGAGGTTTCGATGACGCTCAGCCGACGCTCGGCGGTCATGACAGCCACTCGGGGAAGGCGGCGGCGATGGCCATTCGGTTCTGTCCTTCGAACCTGCGCCTGCCTACCATGGAGTCATGGACGAACGCGTCTTCGTCTGGTCGGGGGGCCGGCGCGTCCGCATCGTTGTTGCTGATGTGCCGGGCGACCACGAGCGCCTCTTCGATCGCGTCACTCGCGACGCGCGGCGCATCGACGATCGCGAGCGTCTGGCCGACGATGTGAGCGCGATCTTCAACGCCCACGTCCGGATCGAGCGCGGCGAGGTCGACGGGGTCGAGGAGATCGTCCTGAGGGTCGGCTAGCGGCCGTCGCGGTGGCCGGGTGGCGAGCACAGCGATCTCAGCCATCGACTCGCACCTTTTCCTGCCGCCGAACCCCTCCCAGCGCCGCCTCGACGCAGAGGGGATCGATCTCCGTAGCGTAGCAGCGCGCCAGGCGGTCATGCCGACTGCCGGATGAGATCGAGGATCGCAGGGCCGTAGTACCGCAGCCGCTGCGGGCCGAAGCCGCGAACCGCAGCCAGGTCCGCTTCGTCGTGCGGGCGGGCCGCGACGAGCGCGGCGATGGTCGCATCCGGGAACACGACGTAGGCGGGCACGCCGTCGTGCCGCGCACGCTCCAGGCGCCAGGCCCGGAGGCTGGCAGTGAGCCGCTCGTCGGCGGCGGAGGGAGCGGGCGCGTCAGCGGGCGTCTGCGAGGGCGCGGCACCGGTGAGAATCCGGACGATCGGCGAGACCGCGCCCCGCGCGCGGGTCGGGCCCGCCCCCGGTAGCTCGGCGCCCACGGGCGATGCCGGCCGGCGCACGGGCGGCGGAACCAACGGCGCGAGGAACCGCGAGCCTGGCCTCGCGCTGTCGCGCCCGTTCGAGGCCGCCCGCCGGTGTGCCCAGCCGAGCCACAACGCGCGCCTCGCCCGCGTCAGCCCGACGTAGAGCAGGCGGCGCTCCTCGGCCAGCGCGTCGGGGTCCGCCAACGCCTGGCGGATCGGGAGTGTCCCCTCCTCGAGCCCCGGCAGCAGGACGGCGTCCCATTCGAGCCCCTTCGCGCGATGCAAGGTGAGGAGTTCGACGCCGCCCGCACCGCGCGTTCGTCCCTCCTCGGCGGCGCGCGCGGCCAGGTCGTCGGCGAAGGTAGCGAGCGTGCCGTCGGGGTGCGCGGTCACATACGCCTCTGCGATGGCCCGGAGCGTCTCGCCGGAGGCGACCCGCTGGCGTGCTTCCTCTCCGACCGCCTGTTCGGCGTCATCGGCCGGCGCGAACACGCGCTCGAGAACGGCCCCGATGCCCGCCTGGAGTCGATCGGCGCTCGGCTCCGTCGCCGTGCCGGGCAGCTCGCGCCGGGCGGCGCGCCGCAGCTCCGCGATCGCCTGCCTGACCTCGGGCCGGGCGTAGAACCCGGTGCCGATGACCTGGTACGGGATGCCGGCGGCGACCAGCGCCGCCTCGAGCGGCACGAGCTGGGCGTTCGTCCGCACGAGGACCGCGATCTCGGCGGGCGCGATCCCCGCCTGCAGGTGACGCCGCGCCTCGGCGACCAGCGCGGCGAGCTCGGCGTCGGCCGAGGGGAACGCGTGGATCCCAGGGGCAGGCCCGGCGGGCCGGGTGGCCACGAGGCGCTTGGCGCGCCCCTCGGACGCGAGCAGCCGGTTCGCCAGATCGAGCACCTGGGGGCTCGAGCGGTAGTTGCGCGAGAGCGTCACCTCGCGGGCACCGGGGAAGCGCGCCCCGAAGTCGCGCAGGTACGCGCTGGTCGCGCCGGTGAACGAGTAGATCGTCTGATCCTCGTCGCCCACGACGCACAGGTCGCGGCGATCGCCCAGCCAGGCCAGCAGCAGCGCGTGGCTCAGCGCGTTCGTGTCCTGGAACTCGTCGACCGTGAACCAGCGGTAGCGCTCGCGCACCTGCGCCGCGACCGCGTCGTTCGACTCGATCAGCTCGAGCGTGCGCCCCAGCATGTCCTCGAAGTCGATGGCCCCGGCGCGCTCCTTGGCGCGCTCGTAGTCGCGCCAGAACGACGCGAAGAGGGCGGGTGGCAGAGGCCCGACGCGCCCCGCCACGACGAGCGGATCCGCCCCGTAGGTGGCGGGCGTGAGCCGGCGCACCTTGGCCCACTCGATCTCGTCGGCGAGGTCCTTGGCCGGACGGAAGCGGTACCCGCCGGGCAGCGCCCGTGCCAGGCGGGTCACGAGCGGGGCCTTGGAGGCGAGGATCTCGGGGAGCGGGCGATCGCTCACCTGTGGCCAGAAGTAGGTCAGCTGGCGCAGCGCGGCGGCGTGGAAGGTCGAGGCCGCCACGCCCGGCACGCCGAGCGCGCGCAGGCGGTCTTTCATCTCGCGCGCGGCACGCTCGGTGAACGTCACGACCAGCGCGTGACGTGGCGCGTGGGCACCGCACGCGGCGGCATAGGCCACGCGCCGCGTGATGACCCGCGTCTTGCCCGTGCCTGCGCCGGCGTGGACGACGAGGGGGCCCTGGGTGAGCTGCACCGCCTCGCGCTGCTCCGGGTCGAGATCAGCCAGCAACACCTCGAGCGACGTCCGCGGCGCCCCAGACCGAGCAGCGACGAACGGTGACACCCCTACGGGCTCTTCTCGGTTCATTTTCATTTCGGCACGCCCCCGGCGACGATAGCGCAGGCGACCGGGCGGGAACGAGGAGGGCAGGAGGCCGCAGAGACCTCTTCGGATCCCGACCACCCCGGGAGATCGCCGCGCCGGGCGACCGTCAGGGTATCGTCCTCGTCATCGCCACGGGAGGAGCGATGGAGGGCATCTGGCCGGATGCCCGGCGGGAACCGCGACGAGGGTGGGGCGCGCCGGCCGACGCGACTGTGGCCATGCTCCGGAGGGCCCGCACGGCCGACAGATCGCCCCCCGAGGAACTGACGTGACGCGGCGCAAGATGTTCGGTTTCCCGGCCGCGTTCGTGAACGGCAACCTGTGCTGCGGGACATTCAACGAGCAGATCATGCTGCGGCTGCCCGAGGATGATCGTGCGGAGCTGGAGACGTTGGGCGGCACGCCGTTCGAGCCGATGCGCGGCGCGCAGGCGCGATTCCCCGCGGGAGTCCGATCGATGCGCGGTCCGCGGTGGACCGGCGTGACCCGTGGCGTAGCATCGACGGCGACGAGCCGGCATCCGCCCGGCATGCCAGGCCAACGTCCCGTACAGGGGGGCTGTCGACGATGGCGCACGGCGAGTACACACACATCGAGATCCCGGCCGACGACCTGGATCGCGCCCGCCGCTTCTACTCGGGAGCGTTCGGGTGGAACATCGACGCGATGGGGGGCTTCAATGACTACCTCGTCTACCGCACCACCGGCGACCATCCGGTGGGAGGCGGGATCGGGCGCAGGAACGTCAACGTCGCCCTGACGATCGTGAACTACGTCGAGGTCGACTCGATCGAGGCCTCGCTCACCAGGATCCGCGAGCTGGGCGGCGGCGTGAGCGGGGACAGGCAAGAGGTCCCCGGGATGGGGTGGTGGATCGGCGTGACCGACAGCGAGGGGAACGCGTTCGCGCTGTTCGAGCCGCGAAGGGGCTGAACTGAGGAGCGCCGCCATTCGCGCGGCGCAGTCGCTCGGCCGCGCCGGGATCGTGCGCCGGCAGGATGGCCAGGTCGCCCACCAGGAGCAACGGCGGCTTGCCCGGGCGACGGACGAGCAGCGACATCGAGCCCGGCGTGTGCCCGGGTGTGGGCAGCAGGAGGAGTGAACCGTTGCCCATGACGTCATACGCCGCCGTGAATGGCGCCACGGCCGGGTCGTGGGTCGGTGCGAACTCGATCCGGCGGTAGCGGACGCCCGGCAGGTCGATGTGCTTGCGCAGGAAGCCGCGCAGCTCGGGCCGAGGCTGCTCCATCGCCTGCCGCTCGGCGTCGGCGACGATGAACTCGGTGCCGGGCAGGTACGGGATGCCGCCGATGTGGTCCTCGTGGAGGTGGGATCGGGATTCCGACCGTGGCACCCGGCCGCGCATAGCGCACCGTGACCTGGCGGCCCTCAGCGGACGTGAGGTAGATCCGGACGAGCCCGGCCACGATCAGCCCCGTTCGCGGCGGGTCGCCTCTCGTGTCGAAACGAACTGCGCTCGCTCGATCTCCCTTCGGAGATCGAGCGCCGGAGCTGTGGACGGCGCCCGTAGCATTACGGCAATGGTCGAGTTCGAGGCCTACGCCGCCGACTGCCGCGTGTACGGCAGCGTCAGCCTCGGTGACGCGCGCCTGACCGACCTGCTCAACGCCGCATCAGAAGTGCTGATCCGGGACGCGCGGCTCACGAGCCTCGCGGACGACCACGAGGTGGCGGTGCCCGAGCTCACCGTCGCGCTGGACGAGCTGTACGCGGTGGTGGCCAGCGGCCCGCGCGGAGACGCCGCCCGGCGGGTCCGGACACGCATGACCCGCGTGCGCGTGGAGCTGGGGCCGTACCACGTGGAGGGGGCGCTGCACGGTCTCCCGGCCAGCGACCCCCTCGGCATGGTCCTGCGCCGGCCCGCCTGGGTGCCGCTCACCGATGTCAGGATCACCTATGGCAGCGGGCCGGCCGGGGTGACCGACGAAGTGCCGACCCTGCTGATCAACCGCGAACTGGCGAGCTCGATGCGGGCGGTGGAAGGGGAGGCCGGCGTGCTGCGCTGGGAGGCGGCCAACCCGCAGGTGGGTGCGGCGCGGGCTGCCGAGCCGGCACGCCGAGCGGACCAGGGCGACGCGGGACGCGATCGCCCGGCGGAGACCCTGACGGCGGAGACCCTGCCTGCGCCGCCTGCGCCGCCTGCACCGTAAGGCGCCGCCCGGGTCGCCCCCTACCAGGTCGGATGCGCCAGCATCCCTCCGTCGACCACCAGGTTGGCCCCGGTCACGAACCGGGCCATCGGCGAGGCCAGGAACAGTACCGCGTCGGCGACGTCGTCCGGCAGCCCGAGGCGGCCGAGCGGCACGTGCGCCAGCCAGCGACGGACGCCGTCGGGCCAGTCCCGCTCCAGAGCCGCGTTCCAGGTCAACCCGGGCGACACCGAGTTCACGCGGATTCCGTGCGTCCCCAGCTCGAGTGCCGCCGCCCGCGTGTGCATGAGCACGCCCGCCTTGCTTGCCGCGTAGTGGCTGTGGGCCCACGCCGGCTGCAACCCCTCGATCGACGCGACGTTGACGATCGCGCCCCCGCCACCCTGGGCAAGGAAGACCCGCGCGGCCTCTCGCGTGCAGAGGAAGACACCCCGCAGGTTCGTGTCGAGCAGGGCGTCCCACTCGTCGACCGACTGTTCGGTGAGCACCCGCGACGGCTGGATGCCCGCGCAGTTGACGAGGATGTCGAGCCGGCCGAGCGCGGCCACGGCCGCGTCGATCGCCCGCCCCACCTGCGCCTCGTCCGTCACGTCGAGGGCCAGCGCGACGGCTGCGCCCCCGCGTTCGCGGATCCGCGCGACTGTGCTGCCGGGTGCCTCGTCGGCCGAGCGGGCGGCCACCGCGACCGCGGCGCCGGCCTCCGCGAGCCGGCCGGCGATGGCGGCGCCGATCCCGCGGCTCGCGCCCGTCACGAGCGCGACCGACCCCGCCAGGTCGACCAGGCGATCGACCGGGGGCGGCTCGGGCGGGGGGACGGCCGGGGCCATGGTGGTCCTCCTTCCCTGGTCAGAACCGGCACAGGCGCCTGAGGCGTTCGTCGTGCGCAGGGTACCGCCCCTCGAGGTCCGCCCATCGCGCGAAGGACACGCCGGCGTCCGTGTACGGCGGCGCCATGAAGGTCGACACGAGGCTCCACGGCCCGAGCGGCTCGGCCGCCTGCCAGGTGCCGGGCGGGACCACGACCTGGGGGCGCTGTCCGGCTTCGAGATCCGGGCCCAGGACCGGCTCGCTCACCGTCCCGGCGGCGTCGATGAGCAGCATCCGGACAGGAGCGCCGAGGTGGTGGGCCCAGATCTCGAGATCCTCGAGCCGGTGGAGCCCGGAGAAGTCCGGGTGCTCCAGCAGGTAGTAGATGGCGCTCGACCGTTCGTCGTGCCACGTCTGCGCGACGTGCCCGCCCTCCGGCACGAGCGGGGTCAGCCCGAGGACCTCGACGACCCGGGCGGCCGTCAACGTGTCGATCATGCCTCGCCTCCCATCGGTGCCGCCCCGGCGGCAGTCCCACCCCGGTCGCTCGACCGCCGGCCATGCTCCCCACGCTCGTCGCGTCCTGCCGTGGCTTCCCCGGCGAGCGCCAATCGGAGGCTGACGTACGCCAGCAGGTCGATGGCGAGCCCGCCCAGACCGGCGAGCTGGGAGCCGTAGAACACGAACACCTGGGTGACCAGGATCCAGACCAGCAGGCCGCGCAGGAACCAGTGGTAGGCGGCCGCCCTGGAGCCGGGCAGCGCGAGGACGCCACGCCCAACGAGCGCCGCGCCCACCAGGGTCGACAGGCTCTCGCCGACGTGCGACACGGTCCAGGTGTCCGGGCTGGATGACGAACCGGTCGTGAGCGCCAGCGCGAGCACGCCGGCGACCGCTGCGGCCGTGTACGCGACGACGGCAACCACGAGCGCGCGATCGAACCACGCGTTGGCCGCGAGTCGCTCGTAGGTGCCCGCCAGGCGCGCTGGGAGCGCCTCGATCCACGAGTCGTGCCCCACCGCCACTGGCAGATCGTCGAGGTAGCGGCGCACGTCGGGGACGAGCGAGGAATCCCCGGGGGAGTGCCGGAGCAGGGCCCGGATCCTGGCCCGCTCGGCGGGGTGGATCGGTCGCTCGAGGTGCCCCTCCAGCAGATCGAGCGCGTTCGCGAACGACTCGCGTGGCGTGAGCGGGCGCCGCCCCACGACGGCCCGCCCCACCAGGAACAGGGCCACGAAGACGACGTAGACCAGCGCGACCGCCGGCCGGAAGAAGTAGTCGTTGTCGGCCGTGAGGAACTTCCCGATCTCGTCGATGAAGGTCCCGAACCCGAGCCCGGCGACGATGGCCGCGGCGTGCTGGACGGACCGGTCGAGGAAGAGCAGCAGCATGCCCAGCGCGACGAGCATCAACAGGCCGCCCCACAGCATGTGCGCCACGTGGAGACCGCCGCCGCCGATCCGCGGGTACCCCGTCAGGGCGAGAAACGCCCGGATCCCGAGGAAGGAGCACACCGCGGCCACGAGGAACGTCTCGAGCAGCGACGCGGCATCGGCGTTTCGCGTCCGGCGTCGCAGGAGGTGGCTCACGCGTTCGAGCATACGTGGCGGGTGAAGCGTGCCGCATGTGCCGGCAGGGGGCCGAATCCCGCTCCCGCCGGGGCATGGCCGGGGTACGGGGACGCGGCGCACGGAGGCACCGGGAGCGTCGCGACGGAGGTGTGGGATGGAGAAGCGGACCCTCGGGGCGACCCCTGCTACGCTGACCACGTGACACGCCGTCGAGTGGTGTCCGGCTGACCGCGTCGACAGCAGAGGGGAGCGAGCGATGGACGACCTGGTGGAGCACGTGCTGGCAGTCCTGTCGACGACCCCCGAACGCTGGCACGCACTGGCCGGCACGGTACAGGGCGACCTGCTGGCGCGGGTTCCGGCGCCCGGGGAATGGTCGGCGATCGACTGCCTCCGGCACCTGGTGGCGATCGAGCGCGAGGTGTTCCCGGTGCGTGTGCGGGCCTTCCTCGAGGGGCACGACTTCGCGGCCTACGACCCCGACGCGGCCGGCGCCACGGCAGGTCCCGACGATCCGGGCGAGCTGGTCGCGGAGTTCGAGGAGTTGCGGGCGCGGAGCCTGCCGCTGATCACCGGTCTCGAGCCCGCGGATCTCCGCCGGACGGTGCGCCACGCGGAGCTGGGCCCGGTGACGCTCGAGCAGATGCTCAACGAGTGGGCTGGCCACGACCTGATGCACACGGTCCAGGCGGAGCGGGCGATCCTGCAGCCGTTCATCGTGGGAAGTGGCCCGTGGCGTGGCTACTTCGCGGACCACGACGTGCAGGGATCGGCCTCCGCGTAGCGGCCGCGCCATTGCCGCGCAACCCGCGGTCCCGGCTGTCGCGCGCCCGTCCTACACTTGCCGCATGCCCACAGCAGCCACGCCAGACGACATCAAGCGCTACCGGGAGAACCTGCAGGGCGAGATAGACGGGGCATCTATCTATCTCGCGATGGCGGACGGCGAGGAGGCTCCGCCGCTGAAGGAGCTGTACCGGCGGCTCGCGGAGACCGAACGCCGGCACGGCGCGGTCTGGGAGCAGCGGCTGCGGGATGCGGGCATCGACATCTCGCACATGCGACCGTCCTGGCGGGCCCGGGTGCTCGGCGCCATGGCCCGCCGGCTGGGGGCCGGGGTCATCGCGCCGACCGTCGCCGAGCAGGAAGGACGCTCCCAGGGCATGTACGACACGCAACCCGAGGCGGCGGGGACCAGCCTGCCCCAGGACGAGCGATCGCATGCGCGCCTCTTCCGGGAGCTCGCGGGCGGCAAGGGGCTGGCGGGCGCGGAGCTGGCGCGGATCGAAGGGCGGCACCGGTCGACCGGCGGCAACGCGCTGCGCGCCGCCGTGCTGGGGGCGAGCGACGGCGTCCTGTCGAATACGAGCCTGATCATGGGGGTGGCCGGCGCAGCGGTCGGCAACGGTGCCGTGGTCGTCGCGGGGCTCGCCGGGCTGCTCGCCGGCGCGTTCTCGATGGGGCTCGGCGAGTGGCTGTCGGTGCAGAGCGCACGCGAGCTCTACTCGCACCAGATCCGGGTCGAGCGCGAGGAGCTCGAGGCAATCCCCGAGGAAGAGGAGGTCGAGCTCGCGCTGATCTACGAATCCAAGGGCGTGCCCGAGGACCAGGCCCGCCGGATCGCGAAGCAGATCATCCAGGGAGATCCCCGGGTCGCGCTGGACACGCTGTCGCGCGAGGAGCTGGGGATCGACCCGGAGGGGCTTGGCGGCTCTGCCTACGAGGCCGCGTTCACCTCGTTCCTGCTATTCGGGTCGGGGGCGCTCGTGCCGTTGCTGCCGTTCCTCGTTTCGAGCGGGGCGCCGGCCGTCGTCGTGGCCCTGGTCCTGAGCGGCTTCGCGCTGTTCGGGGTGGGGGCGGCGATCACGATCGTGACGGGCCAGAGCGCACTGCGCTCCGGCCTCCGCCAGGTGGTGTTCGGGCTGGCCGCCGCCGCGGTGACGTTCGGCATCGGCCACCTGGTCGGCACCGCGGTGCGGTAGCCGAACGGCGATCGGGGTCCGCGCCAGACTGCCCCGGCGCCGGCGGGCGGGGGGCGGTCGCCCGGCTGGACGACCAGGGCGCGAGGACGAGGCGGCCTACGCCTGCGCGAGTGCCCGCCCGAAGATGTCCAGCGCCTCGCCGATCTCCGCGCTCGTCACGTTGAGCGGCGGGATCCAGCGGATCACGTTGTGGTCCGTGCCGCAGTTGAGGAGCAGCAGCCCGAGGTCCGCCGCCTTCGCAAGCACCCGGCTCGTGCGCGCCTCGTCGGGCACCTTCGACTGCGGGTCGGTGACGAACTCGACCCCGATCATCAGACCGTACCCGCGCACGTCGCCGATGCGCTCGTCCCGGGCCTGCAGCTGCTCGAGGCCGGCCCGCAGCTCGGCGCCCCTCGCCGCCGCGTTGGCCACCAGCCCCTCCTCGCGGATCGTCTTCAGGACCGCGAGCCCCGCCGCGCACGACACCGGGTTGCCCCCGAACGTCGTCCCGTGCGCGCCCACGCCCCAGCGCTCCTGGAGTTCGCGGCTCGTGACGAGGGCCGACAGCGGGAGTCCGTTGGCGATCGCCTTGGCCAGGCAGACCACGTCGGGCACCACGCCGCCGTGCTCGAAGCCCCACATCTTCCCGGTGCGCCCGTAGCCGCACTGGATCTCGTCGGCCACCCAGAGGATCCCGTACTCGTCGCAGATCTGGCGCACGCCCCGCAGGAAGCTGGCGGGCGCCGGCCGGTACCCGCCCTCGCCCTGCTCGGCCTCGAGCACGAGCGCCGCCACCGACCGGCCCGGGATCTCGCTCGTCAGCAGGTCCCGCAGCGCGGCCAGCGCCCGGCGGCTCGCCTCCTCATCGCCGCCCATCCGGTACGCGTCCGGGAACGGCGCATGGTAGACGGAGGGCAGGAGCGGCTCGTACCCCGATCGGTAGTTCAGGTTCGTACTGGTGAGGGCAACCGAGCCCATGGTCCGCCCGTGGAAGCCGCCCCGGAAGGCCACGACGCCCGGCCGGCCGGTCACGCGCCGGGCGAGCTTGATGGCGCCCTCGATCACCTCCGTGCCGGCGTTCGAGAAGAACAGGGTGTCGAGCGGGTCGGGGAGGGCGGCAGCGATCTCGGCGGCCAGGCGAGCGGTCGGCTCGGCGAACCCTGCGCCGTTGATGTGGACGAGGGTGTCGACCTGGCGGTGGATCGCCTCGGTGACGGCGGGGTGCCCATGGCCCAGCACGCTCGTCGCGATGCCGCACACGAAGTCGAGGTAGGCGCGCCCGTCGACGCCGTGGAGGCGGTGTCCCTCGCCCCGCGCGATCGCCCGTTCCGCCTTGAGGCCCAGGACCGGCGACATGTGCTCCTGCGCGAGAGTCACGAACTCGGGTGTGGAGGTGGGAGTCTCGAGCATGGCTGGCCTCTGGCGCGGGCCGTCCGCCACGGCGGCGAGCAGGCAGGGACGGTTGGAGGCCAAGTATACCGACGCGGTAGGCCGGCACCGGGCCCGAGGTGCCGGGGGCATGCGGCCAACGGGAATGCGAAGTGCCTTCCAGTGAGACCAGCCTCGCTCAAACAGGCATCAGTTCTCTTGCACGCTGGTGCGCGCTGACACCACCCCCGCGCGTTGGTCATGCCGTTCGGCACTTACGAAGCGGTTAGGGAGGCGAATGATCACGCTGCCACGGGGAGCGACGACGCGTGGCCCATACTCCGGGCCGCCGGGACCACGCCGAGCTACTGGCGAGACCGACCCGCGGGGGGAGCGTCCCGGGAGGCGGGTCTATGCGACCGGTGTTCTCCTTGGCGGCGGCGGTCGCCCTGATCGCCGGCTTCATCTTGCCCGGCGCCGTCGCCGCATCAAGCAGTCCGTGCGGCGCGACGACGATGATCAACCAGTGGACCATCCAGTTCCCATCGGGCTTCTGGTCGTCCGGCGTCCACACGTACTCGATCCGGATCGTCGACACGTACCCGGGCGACGAGTTCGACTTCACGGACGGCCCGTGGAGCTTCACCGTCAGCGACGAGGCCCCACTGTACCCCGGGAACGTCCAGGTGGCGTCGCTCGGCGGGTATGTCGTGTCGCTCCCGCAGCTGACGCTCGTGCTGGACTACACCATCAACCCGGCGCAGAGCACGCTGTACCAGAGCATGATGTTTTGGGACATGACCGCGACCACGGTGGCCAACGCGAAGGCCGAGGTCGCTGACACGGCCGCCTACTTCCAGTACGACGGCGGGCCCTGGATCACGGCGCACGCGTGGCCGCTCACGGGCTACTGCGCCACGTTGACGCCCGCGAACCAGGGCGGGGCCTTCACCGGGTACTTCCACCGGAGCTGGGGGCGCAAGTTCCTCGTCGAGTGACAGTCAGTCGACCACCCGCTCGCCGTCCGGCGTGCCACGCATGAGGCGGCGCGGCGACGTCGTCCGGAGAGGAGCCGCCACCGGTCAGCCGACCAACGACAGGACTAACGGCCCGGCAGTCGGGATCGAGCCGACGCCGGGCCGTCAACCGCTCACTCCTGCTCAGCGTGCGGACGACGATCCGGCGACGACTGGCCAGCGCGAGCCGCTGCGACCGGGCCTGCCGTCTCTGGGTATATTCGCCAACACTGGCGCAGAGCGACGTGCGGTCCCGGGAGCGCGTTCTATCGGTCCCAGTCCTTCTCCTTGACCCACCCAATGTGCTTCCGGAATCGGCCGGTCCACCCGAGCTCGAACGCACGCTCTTCGGTGTGCTCGGGAAGCGCGTGAACCTGGCCGCTCGTGAGTGTCAGGGTCAGGCCTGTTGTCGTCATCTCGGCGATCTCGTCGGGGGGAACGAACACGCGATGACCCAGCCTGCCGAGATGGACCTCTATGCCGTGGAAGACGTCCTCCTCCTGGGACCCGAGCACTTCGGACACGTGCCCGACGGTCTCGCCGTCACCCGTCACGACAGGCGTGTTCTCCGTCACGTCGCGCCACGAGATCGGATCAGCTCCTGCGGGCTCGGTCGGGGTCATGTCTTCCTCTCGATCTCCTGTGGCGCCCAGTCTCACCGGCCGAGGCTCACGGTCAGCCAGCTCCAGCGCCCGGTAATGATGAGACCCGGTGTGAGCATCGCACAGCCAGGCGATGAGCACAGGGCTGTAGCCGGCGGCTGCCGGATGACGAGTCGGTGCTCCTGTTCGTGGACGACGAGCCGTGCGGCTTCGCCGCGTCAACACGCGAAGCGCGATCCGAGACCGGATCGAGTGGGTGGGGCGATCGTGCCCGGGCTGCCCTTGCGAGACGAGGGCGCGCTCGAAGGGCGGGTCGAGCGGGGACAGGAGCGCCGGGCGCCTCCGCCGCACCCTCGTCCTCATACAATACGGAGGCTGCCTGCCCGTCTCCCCGGCCTCGTCCCAACGCAGCGCCCGGGACAGCACGCGAAAGGATCGCCGCCTGTGATCGACCTCACCCTGAGCCCGGAGCAGCGGCTGGTGCGGCAGAGCGCCCGGGAGTTCACCGAGGCGGAGATCCTGCCCTACATCCGCGAGTGGGACGAGCGGGGCGAGGTGCACCGCGAGGTCTTCGCGAAGATGGGCGAGCTGGGCTTCCTGGGCGCCCCGATCCCGGAGGCGTGCGGCGGCCCGGGGCTGGACTACGTCAGCTTCGGGCTCCTGTGCGAGGAGCTCGAGCGGGCCGACACGGCGTTCCGCGTGATCATGAGCGTCCACGTCGGGCTGAACTCGCTGACGCTGCTGCAGTGGGGGACCGAGGACCAGAAGCGCCGCTTCCTTGTGCCGCAGGCGCGGGGCGAGAAGTTAGCCACGTTCGGCCTCACCGAGCCCGGGGCCGGCACCGATGCGGCCAGCCTGCAGACGAGCGCCCGCCGCGACGGCGACGCGTACGTGCTCAACGGCTCCAAGATCTGGATCAGCCTGGCCGACGTGGCCGATCACTTCCTGGTCTTCGCCACCCTGGACCGCGCCCTGGGGCACCGGGGCATCACCGCGTTCATCGTCGAGCGCGGCATGCCCGGGTTCAGCACCGGGACCATCCACGGCAAGATGGGGATCCACGCCGGCAACACCGGCACGCTCTTCTTCGACGACGTGCGCGTCCCGGTCGAGAACCGGGTGGGCGAGGAGGGCGAGGGGTTTCTCATCGCCATGAGCGCCATCGACCAGGGCCGCTACACCGTGGCGAGCGGGGCGGTGGGGCTGGCGCAGGCGTGCCTCGATTCCTCGGTCAAGTACGCGCACGAGCGGCACACCTTCGGGCGCGAGATCGGCCAGCACCAGCTGGTCAAGCAGATGATCGCGAAGATGGGGCAGGGGATCGAGGCGGGCCGGCTGCTGTGCTGGCAGGCGGCGGTGCTGAAGAACCGGGGTCTGCGCAGCACGCGTGAGACGAGCCTGGCCAAGTGGTTCTGCACGGAGCACGCGGTGCAATCGGCCCTCGACGCGATCCAGATCCACGGCGCGTACGGGTACTCGAGCGAGTACCCGGTCGAGCGCTACCTCCGCAACTCGAAGGCGGCCGTGATCTACGAGGGCACGAGCCAGCTCCACACCCTGATCCAGGCCGACTACCTGCTGGGTTACCGCGAGGACCGTCCACTCCGCTGTCCGCCGGTCCCGGCGCAGGGGTTCGAGCGGGGGTGACCACCGCGCCCGTAGCTCCGCCCGAGTGGTCGGCGGTCGCGTGATCGCGCCCACCCCTGCGATGGGGCGACCCGCCGAGCCCGTCGCTCCGCCCGACTGGTCGGCGGCCGACCTGGCGCGCCTTGCGGCGGTCTTCGAGACGTTCGTGCCGGGTGGTGCCATCCGGCGCTCGACGATGGCCGCGTCGCTCCTGTCGGAGGTGGCCGATCCGGCCGACGTGCGCATGCTCCGCCTGGCGCTGCGGGCGTTCGACAGCCGGCCGGCGAACGCGCTCCTTGGCAACGGTGCAGTGCGCTTCCGCGACGTGCCCGCCGAGCGCCGCGAGGCCATGCTCCTCCGGTGGGCGACAAGTCGCGTGCCCCAGCGCCGGACCGCCTTCCAGACCCTCAAGCGCCTGGCGTGCTTCCTCGCATACGCGGATCCCGGACCGGCAGAGGGGGACGGCAACGCGCTCTGGGGCCGCATCGGCTACCGGCCGGTCGACGAGCCCGTCACGGCGGAGCCTCCGGCGATCCGGACGCTGGACCCGGCTGCGGCCGATGCCGGGCCTCTCGCGCTCGGCGCGCCGGTGGGAACGGAGGCCCGGGATGCCGGTCCGCTCGCGCTCGAGGCGGACGTGGCGATCGTGGGGAGTGGCGCGGGCGGCGGCGTGGCCGCGGCGATGCTGGCGACGGCCGGCCGGGACGTGCTGGTGATCGAGGCCGGCGAGTACGTGCCGGAGTCCGAGATGACCGGCCGCGAGCTGGACGGGTTCGACCGCCTGTACCTGGACCACGGCATGACCTCGACGGCCGATCTGGGCGTCGCGATCCTGGCCGGGTCCACGCTGGGGGGCGGCACCGTCGTGAACTGGGCGACGTGCTTCGCACCGCCGGAGTGGCTCCGGGCCGAGTGGACGGCCCGGCATGGCCTCGAGGGGTTCGACGGGCCCGACACAGCCGCCGACGTGGCGGCGCTGGAGTCCGAGCTGGGCGTTGCGCCACCCCCGGGGATCCCGCCCAAGGACCGCGCCATCCTCGAGGCCGCGGCGGGACTCGGCTGGGATGCGGCACCCCTGATGCGGGACGCGGACGGGTGCGGGGACTGCGGCGCCTGCGGCTTCGGGTGCCGGCGTGGGGCGAAGCGATCGGGGCCGCGCGCCCACCTCGCCGAGGCGGCTCGCCATGGCGCCCGTTTCCTCGTGCGTGCACGCGTGGACCGCGTGCTGGTGGAACAGGGGAGGGCGGCCGGGGTGATCGGCCGCGTCGGGTTGCCCGACGGCTCCGTCCGACCGTTCACCGTGCGCGCCCGGCAGGTCGTGGTGGCCGCCGGGGCCCTGCGCACTCCCGCGGTGCTGACCAGGAGCGGGGTGGCCCACCCCGCGGTCGGGTCGAACCTGCGGCTGCATCCCGTCGCCGTGGTTGCCGGACGGATGCCCTGGCCGGTCGAGATGTGGCACGGGACGCTGCAGGCGGCGAGCTGCAGCCAGTTCCTCCGGCCGGGACCGGTGGACCGCCAGCACCACGGCCCCGCGCACGGCGGTTTCATCGTCGAATCCGCCCCCGGGCATCCCGGGCTGATCGCCATGGCGTTCCCCTGGTCAGGCGCCGCCGACCACACCGTTCGGATGACGCGCGCGCGCTCCTACGCGCCGCTCATCGGGATCGTGCGCGACCAGGGATCGGGGAGGGCACGGCTGACGCGCTCGGGGATCGTTCGTGTCGAGTACCGCCTGGCGCCGCAGGACGCGCAGACCGCGCGCCGCGCGCTGGTGGAGATGGCCCGGCTGGCCCGCGCGGCGGGCGCGCTCGAGGTGCTGGCGCTGGGCACGCCGGCGAGGACACTGTCGCTGGTGGCGGCCGCGGCCGGCGCGACGGGTGCCGACGGCGGCGGGACGGCCGTGACGTCGCGTGCCTGGAACGCGTATCTGCGCGCGCTCGCGTCCTTCGACTTCTCGCCGAACCGGGGTTTTCTCTTCTCGGCCCACCAGATGGGCACCGCCCGTGCGGGGGCGAACCCGCGCGGCAGCGCCTGCGACCCGTGGGGCCGCGTCCGCGCGGACACGGCGGACGGCGTGATCCGGGGCCTGTACGTCGCCGACGCCTCGCTGTTCCCGACCGCCTCGGGCATCAACCCCATGCTCACCGTGATGACGCTCTCGAGGCGCGTGGCACGAACGGTCCTTGCCGAGGGGTGAGGGGAGGCGTCCGGCCGCGTCGAGCACCGCCGCGGATCAGTGGAGACGATGTCGCCGCGCACGGCCCGCCGACTGGGCGACGGACGGCCAGTGCTCGGGCACCACGGTGTGCGACAACGTCGCGTCCGCCGGGCGGACCGGAGGACGAGCCCTCCAGGACGGCCCGCCGGGGCCGCAACGAAACACCGCGCCATGTCCGTTGTGTGTGACCCGTGTGCGTGGCCCGCTCGCCGAGGCCCGCCCAGCGGCGGGTGGATGGTCAGCTGTCCGAGCCGAGGCTCTCGCCGACGGAAGGGCGCCGGCCCCGAGCGTCTGGGAGCGCGATCACCCGGCAACCTTCATCGCCAGCGGCAACGAGCAGCGCCCGGTCCGACGTGGCCAGGCGCTGACCGAGGGTCAGGGCGGTCGCCAGGGCGGCGCAGTCGGCGAGCGAAAGGGGACGCCGTGTCCGGTGGTAATGGTGGGCGTGGAGCCGTCCGGCGCTCAGGCCAGCTGGCTCATCAACGGCGACGACCTCCAGGCCGCCGAGGGTGAGCCAGCGGAGCTTCTCCTCCACCTCGCCTGCCGGCCAGCCCTGGTGCCGCACCAGCACGTCGAGCACTTCGGCGAGATTGATGGCGCTGATCGACGGCCGATCGACCGCGTCGCGCAGCAGCGCCTCGACCTCGGGCGCGGCGGGTTCGCCGGTCAGTGCCGCGACGACCGCTTGCGCGTCAAGGACGGTCACCGGCGGCGCCCCTCCGCTCATCGATGGCCGACTCCTCGTCGCGCAGGATGGAGCGCAGCTCATCACTGGTGGGCCGTCGTCCGGCCAGCGATCCGATGGCCGCTCCAATCGGGTCGGCAGGGATCGGCCGGATGAGTAGGGCGTTGCCCTGGTCCTCGACGACCACGCGCCGGGTGCCCCAGCGGTGCCGGATCTCGGCCGGGACCGAGACCTGGCCGCCCTTTGAGATCGTGGTTATTCTCATGAAAATAGCCTAGTCTCACGCTGATGCGCCTGTCAATCATGTGGGTGCATCGTGTGGACGCACCGTCAGCCTCTTCCCGGGCGACTGCGGATCTGGTCCGCGGTCGCCCGCGGTCGCTGCTCCGATCCACCGGTCGGTGCCCTTGAGCCAACGGTTCACACATCCGCCTTCGAATCGGCGGCGCCGTCCACCCGTGCGCGCGGCGAGCAGTGCGATCAGCGAGCGGTCCACCAGGTCCGCCCCCAGGCGCTCGGCCCACCGCCGGCCCACCGCCGGCCCCGCCGACCCCGTCTCGCCCGCGATCGTCGCGACCGGCATCGGCGGCACCTCCTCGCGGTCATCCGGCGGTGATCAGACCCTCCCGCCCCAGCCGCAGCAACTGGGCGCGCGTCGCCTCAAGGTCGTCGGCGGCGATCCCGAAGAGCCGCCTGACCAGGGTCTGGGCCATGGGCGTGCACCCGGTGACCGCATCGAGCAGCCGGTCCGCGGGGATCTCGATCAGCTCGGTCGGCCCGGACGACCGAGCGGTGGTGAGCGCTGCCGGATCCTCCCGCAGGATCGACCAGCCGAGCATGTCGCCGGGTCCCAGGGTCATGACCAGCACGGATCGGCCCTCGTGCTCCACGTAGAGGGCGATCCGGCCGGACACGACCAGGGCGACGTCGGTCGACCGCTCCCCCCGCACCGCCAGGACCTCGCGGTCGGCCAGGCGCCGGTACCGGGCGGCCGACGCGAGCCCCGACAGGTCGGGCTCAGGCTGGCCGGCGAAGAGGTGGAACCCCTGCAGGTCGGCGGCAGAGACTGGTGCGTCTGCCATCATCCCCTCCTCGTGCTGGCGGGCAGGACCCGCCGATGCGCTCGTGCGTGGGCTGGCCCTCAGAAAAGGCCGACGATCTCGCCGTGCTCATCGATGTCGATCTTCTCCCCGGCCGGATGGGACGGCAGCCCCGGCATGGTCCGCATCTCGCCCAGGAGTGGGGTCACGAAGCCCGCTCCGGCTGAGAGGCGGACCTCCCGGATCGGGACCCGGAACCCGGATGGGCGACCCTTGCGGGCCGGGTCGTGGCTCAGCGACAGGTGTGTCTTGGCCATGCAGACCGGGAGGCGGCCGAAGCCGAGCTCCTCGTACGTGTCGAGCGCCTTCGTCGCCGCGGGCAGCTCGTCCACGCCCGACGCGCCGTACACCCGCACCGCGATCTCCTCGATCTTCTCCCGCAGCGTGAGCTCGTCCGGGTAGAGGAAGCGGAAGTCCGGGGCGCCCTCGGCCGCCGCGTCCCAGACCTCGCGGGCGAGCGCCTCGGCACCGGCGCCGCCCCGCGCGAAGTGGTCCGCGACGGCGACCCCCCGCGCGCCCGCCGCCATGGCGGCCTCGCGGATCGCGTCGACCTCGGCGGGGGTGTCGGTCGGGTAGCTGTTGATGGCCACCACCACCGGCACGCCGTATAGCCGCACCACCTCGATCTGGGCGGCGAGGTTGGCGCAGCCCCGTCGCACGCCCTCGACATCCTCGGAGGTCAGCGCGGGGTCGAGCGGCCGGCCGGCGACCACCCGTCCTACGCCCCCGTGCATCTTGAGGGCGCGCACGGTCGCCACCAGGACGGCGGCATCCGGCCGTAGCCCCGACGCACGGCACTTGATGTCGAAGAACTTCTCGGCGCCCAGGTCGGCGCCGAAGCCCGCCTCGGTGCAGACGATGTCGCAGGTGGCCAGGGCGAGCCGGTCGGCCAGGATGCTCGAGTTGCCGTGGGCGATGTTGGCGAACGGCCCGCAGTGCACGAACGCCGGTCCGCCCTCCAGCGTCTGGAGCAGGTTCGGCTTGATGGCGTCGCGCAGGAGCACGGTCATGGCGCCGGCGACCTCGAGGTCCTCGGTGGTGACGGGCCGGCCGTCGTAGGTGCTGGCGACGACCATCCGGCCGATCCGGGCGCGCAGGTCGTGCAGGTCGGTGGCCAGCGCGAGGACCGCCATGACCTCGGAGGCGACGGTGATCTGCCACTCCGCCTCCCGCGGGTACCCGTTCTCGTGCCCGCCCAGGCCGACCACCGCGTGCCGGATCGCACGGTCGGAGATGTCCACCACGCGCGGCCACAGGATCGAGAGGGGATCGATGCCGAGCGGGTTGCCGTGAGCGATCGAGTTGTCGAGGAAGGCCGCGGCGAGGTTGTGCGCGGCCCCCACGGCGTGGTTGTCGCCGGTCAGGTGGAGGTTGAAGTCCTCCATCGGGATGACCTGGCTCCAGCCGCCGCCGGCCGCGCCGCCCTTGATGCCAAACACGGGTCCCAGGGATGGCTGGCGGATGCTGACTGCGGCCCGGTGCCCGATCCGGTTGAGCCCCTGCACCAGCCCGACCGTGGTCGTGGTCTTGCCCTCGCCGAGCGGCGTCGGCGTGATCGCGGTGACGACCACGTACCTGCCCCGACCCCCGGCAGCCCGGGCCTCGCGCTCCAGCCGCTCGATGCCCTCCAGGCGGACCTTGGCCTTGATCGGTCCGTACAGCTCCACCTCGTCGTCGTGCAGGCCGAGCTCGCGGGCGACCTCGAGGATGGGACGCGGGGTCACGGAGCGGGCGATCTCGAGGCTGGATGGCATCAACGCGGGTGTCCTCCTCTGCGTGGGATCCCCCGGCCGGTCATGGGTTCGCCGGTCCGCCCACGTCGCTGGTCGGCTGGAGCAGGAAGATCCAGACGTCCCACAGCTGGTGGCTGACCACCAGCGCGCCCAGCGGCACGCCGGCGGCGTAGAGCGCGCACCAGTGCGCGCCGGCGACCCCGGCCGCGCCGAACAGTGTGAAGTTGCCCGTCACCGCGTGCACGCCACCGTAGGTCGCGGCGGCCAGCGCCGCGCCGGGCCACCGTCCGAAGCGCGCCATCAGCCCGGCCTGGACCAGCCCGCGCCAGAACAGCTCCTCGGCCGGGCCGATGATCGTCACGAGGCGCAGCGCGATCTCGCTCCTCGGCCGGAGGTCGCGGAGGGCGTAGATCTCCGCGATGTCCCGTGTCCCAGACGGGACGGCGCGACGCGCGACGCGATCCCCGATCGCGAAGGTCCCGTACAGGACGGCGGCGGACGCGGCCCCGAGCGCGACGTGGACCGGCCGGATCCGGGTCGAGCGAAGCGCGGGGCGCGCGACCAGCGCGTACCCGCCGAGGGCGAGACCGGTGAGGGTCATGCGATCCCAGAAGCGGTCGCGCGGCCCGCGGAAGGTGGCGGCGAAGCACGCCTGGGCTGCGGCGAGGCCGAGGACCACCGGCCCGAGCCCCGGGCCCGGCGGGACGACCCCCGGAGCCTCGTGCAGCATCGGCGGCATGCCGGACAACGCGGCGGCCGGGGTCGAGGCGGCGGGCGACATCGGCCGCATGCCGGACTCCGCGGCGGCCGGCGCCGGGCCGGCGAGGTCCACGGTGGATCTCGAGCGCCCCGCCCGTTCCGCGAGCCGCACCGCCCGCTCCGCAAGGCGCGAAGCATCCCCCAGGAGCGGGTCGAGCCTGCGGCCTGCCTCGGCCACGCGTCGCCGGGCCTCCTCCCTGGCCCCTCGCGCGGCCGGTCCGAGCCGCTGCTCGGTCGCGGCCGCGCGGCCCATCGCGGCCTGGCGCGCCTCGCCCATCGCGGGGCGCAGCCATTCCTCTGCCTCGGACACGGCGTGTCTGGCCTCCTCCAGGGCCGGCCCGAGCCTCGTCACCAGCGCCTCAGCCTCGGCGCGCAGCCGGAGCGCCTCGGCCACCAGCGCCGCGGTGGCGGACGCGGATGTGCGCGCGAGTCTCCGCGCCCGGCGTCGCCGCGCCAGGTCGCGGATCATGCGGGAGCCGTGACCGACCGTCCGCCCCATGGGCACCGTCCTCCGTGCGACCGCATGATTATCCTCGTGTCGAGGGCGGGCCACGGCTCAGGCGGGCACGATCCGGCCGTCCAGGCCCGGCCCTCCGCCGGCCCGTGATCAGCGCAGGTAGACGCTGATCGCGACCCCGATCACGAGCAGCGCGCCGAACGCGAGGTGCAGCCTGGCGGTCTGCAGATCGATCATCGCGATCGCCCGCGCCTGGCCCGTGGCACCCAGCTCCGCTGAGCGGAGCACCTGCGCCAGGAACGGCAGCGAGAGGATCGCGAGCAGCGCGCCGATGGGGATCAGGTGCAGGGCCACGGCGATCGAGAGCGTCATGTAGGCGCCGAGGATCAGCCCCAGGTAGGCGTAGTGCGCGAACTCCTTGCCGATCCGCGACGACAGCGTGACGATCCCCGCCCGCGTGTCCTCGCTGATGTCGCGCCACTCGTTGCCGTGCAGGATCGCGGCGACCAGGCATCCCACCGGGATCGACAGGACCAGTGCGTTGACCGACCAGCTCCCGGAAGCGGCGAAGTACCCGCCCACCGTCATGATCGGGCCCATCAGCACGAACACGAGCGGCACGCCGAGCGCCCGGTACTTGTACTGGAACGGCGGGGCCGTGTAGAAGTACCCGGCCGCCAGCCCCAGCACGCCGAGCACCGCGATCGGCAGCCCGCGCGCCGAGATGAGTGCGATGCCGAGCAGCGTGGCGAGCGCAAAGGCCGCCATCGCGAGCGCATACGCGCCGCGCTCGGTGACCCGGCCCTTCACGATGGCGTGGCTGGCGCGCGGCGAGGTGATCGTGTCGATACCCTGCCGCACGTCGTAGATCTCGTTCACGATGTTGGTGCCCGAGTGCAGCAGCATGCCGCCCGCCAGCGCCAGCAGGAACAGCAGTGGGTCGAATCGCCCGTCGACGAAAGCCAGGGCCCCTCCGGCCGCCACCGGGATCGCGGACGCGGTGTAGGCGAACGGCCGCAGAATCTCCCACGTCGCTCCCAGGCGTCGCCACAACCAGGGACCGAAGCCGAGCCGTTCCGCGGCAGGTCCGGTCGCGCCCACGCTTGCCACAGTCCGGGCCGCCGCGCGATCGTCCCAGGCGACCCCGGGGGCAGGGGGCGCTGCGACGCGCGATGCCACGGGCTCGGGCAGCCCGGCGTAGATGTCGGCGGCCGCGACGAGCTCCGTGACCTGCCGCTCCTCCTGGACCACCGGCTGCAGCAGCGGCATGTCCAGCCCCGCATGGGTATGGAACGCCATGGCCTTCGCGGCGACGTCCTCGCGGGTGCCGCACAGCATGAACGCGTCGAGCAGCTCGTCGGGGATGAGCTTGGACGCCTCGTGGTAGTCCTCGGCGCGCCACGCGGCCGCGACCCGATCGCGCAGCTCGCGGTCGAAACCGGCGCGTGCGAGGGAGATGTCGCTGAGCACCGAGAGCATGTAGATCACGAACGGCTCGCGCTTGGCGCGGTTGAGCGCCTCCCGCCGCGTGCGGTCGACCAGCGAGAGCAGGTAGCCGGCCGATTCGATCGAGGCGGGGTCGCGCCCGGCCGCCTCGGCCGACGCCCGGAGCCGGTCGAGGATCCCGCGCAGGGAGGGGATCGACTCCGCCGGCCGCGCGAGGTAGCCATCGGCCTTCTGCCCGGCGAGCGCCACCAGTTCCTTCCGGTATGCGGCGATCACCAGCGGAATCCGGTGCGGCGGCTCGAACATGGGCTGGATCGGCGGCAGCCCCGGCGTGGCCGAGGGGAGCCGCTCGCCGGCCCAGAGCGCCCGGACCTGGTCCATGGCCGCGCTCACCCGCTCGACCGCCTCGTCGAGCGCGTAGGGGATGCCCATCTGCCGGAGGCGCAGCGGCAGCCCGGTGCCCAGCGCCATCACGATGCGCCCCGGCGCCATCTCGTCGAGTGCGGAGCCGGTCATGGCAAGGACGACCGGATGGCGTGTGTACGGGTTGACCGCACCCAGCGCGATCCGGAACCCGTCCGGCGTCTCGTCCGCGCCGACCTCGGACGCGATCGCGCTCACGAAGGTGACGGCGTCACGCTCGAAGTAGCTGTCGTGGACCCACACGGAATCGAGTCCGGCGGCCCGGGCCTGTGCGCTCCACGAGACGACCTCGTCCACCTCGCCGCGGGCGGCGAGCCCGAGGCCGACGGGACGTGCGAGACGATCCATCACCCGTTCCTTCGGTTCGCGTCGTGGGCCGTATGCCCGCGGGCTGCATGGTACCGCGCGAGCGCTGCCGGCCCGGGTTTGGTGGCGAGTGATAGGGTGCGCGTTGTGAATGGAGTCGCGGCGCGCCACAGCCGTGTGGTCCTGCTGGCGCTCGCACTTGCGTTGCTGGTCCGCGCGTTCATGGGACTGGCCGACACCCTGGCCATCGCCCGCAGCGGCGTGATGGCCAGCCCGATGCCCGAGACGATCGCCGTGGCGCCCCCGTCGCCGCTCTGGCCCGCCCTGTTTGCGCTGCTGGCCCTGGGCGGCGGGATCGGCGTGCCGGGCCGGACGCTCCTCGGCTGGGTGCTCGGGGTCGTCGCCTGCGTCGCCTACATCATCTCGGGCATCGCCGACCTCGGAATGCTGCGCCCGGGCGCGCCGCTGGGCGACGCGGGCTTCTGGGCCTTCTTCGGCGCGAACCTGGTCGTCCCGGCGTTGGTGCTCGCCGGGCTCCTGGCGGCACGGGCGTGGTTCATGCCGACGCCCGCCACCCCGCCCCGGCTCGCGGGTCGCTGGCCGAGATCGAGGCAGCGGCCGTGACCGCGCCGGGGGAGTGGCTGCTTCGGGCCGCGACGCGCGACGATGCGCCGGCAGTCGCGGCGCTCTTCACGGCGGAGGGCTACCCGGCGGGGCCGACCGACATCGTCGAACGGCTCGCCAATTGGGATGACGGCCGCTCGGCCGTGCTCGTCGCGACGGCCCGCGGCGAGGTCGTGGGGTTCGTGGCCGTCCACGTCATGCCGCGCTTCGAGCACGGCGACTGGATCGCGCGAGTGCTCGCGCTCGTCGTGGACGAGGGGGTGCGCGAGCGCGGCGTCGGGCACGAGCTGATGACGGCGGCCGAGGAGCACGCCCGAGGCCGGGGGTGCGCGTTCATCGAGGTGACGGCCGGGCGGCATCGGCCGGGGGCGCTGCAGCTCTACGAGTCGGTCGGGTACGAGCAGGGGGTGGCCGTCTACCTGCGCAGGCGCCTCTGATCGCACCCGGTGCGTGCCACCGGTGCTGCCGGACCGTGGTGAAACCTTCACCTCCTCGCCGCGCGGTCGCAACGTGCGTCTGCGAGACTCGCCGGGCAGATCGGCAACAGGAGACCGGGCATTGGCGCGTTCACGCCGGGGCGGAAGCAGACGGTCGTCGGAGGCACGCGGGGGCAGCGCGCTGCCGCCCGATCCCTCATACGGTGCCGGGCCCCTCGCGGCCGGCGCGACGCCCACGCCACAGGACCGTGAACCCGTCGCATCGCGTCCCGCCCCGCCCCGCCGGCCCGCGCACGGGTCGCGGCAGGGCCAGCCGCCGGGTCTGCTCGGCTCGCCGGCGGGATGGATCGCCGCGTCGGCCCTCCTCCCGCTCCGCCTGTTCGTGGGGTTCACGTTCCTCTACGCGGGCATCGACAAGATCGCGCTCGACCCGACCTTCCTCGACCTGTCGTCGAGGACGAGCATCCTGGTCCAGCTCCAGGGGTATGCCCACGCCTCGCCGCTCGCCCCGCTGATCACGGCGCTCGCCGTCCCCAACGCGTGGCTGATGGGCGTGCTCATCGCCCTGGCCGAGATCGCCGTGGGCCTGGGCGTGCTCTCGGGCATCGCGTTCCAGGCGGCTGCCTGGGGTGGCGCGGCACTATCGCTGCTGTTCTTCCTCACCGCGTCCTGGAACGTCCACCCCTACTACTTCGGCCAGGACCTCCCCTACGGCCTGGGGTTCGTCACGCTCGCGATCGCAGGTCACGGGAACCTGTACGTGCTCGGGCCATGGCTGGACCGGCAGTTCTTCCCGGCGAGGCCCGTGGGGCGCCACGCGATGGGCCCCGCGCCGGTGTCGGTGGAGCGCCGGCACCTGCTGCACGCGGGTGTGCTCGGGCTGAGCGCCATCGTCCTTGCCGTCGTCGCGCGGCCGCTGCACGACCTGCTGATGCCGGGGCCCGCCACGGATCTGTCGGGCGCCACCGCCGCCGGCACGGGGTCGTCCGCGCCCGCGAGTGCCGGCACCGGGGCAGCCACCGGCAGCGGGGCGGCCGTGGCCGCCTCTGGCCCCGCCGCGTCATCCGCCGCCACGGCGGCCGGTTCGTCCAATCCGCTGGCCATTGCGACGGCCGCTGCGGTGGCGCAGGCGGGCGCCTTCGAGTTCCAGGTGCCGACCGCGATCGGGAACGCCGCGCCGGGCGATCCGGGGATCGTGGTGTCACTGGGCAGCGGCAGGTTCGTGGCGTTCGACGCCGTGTGCACCCACGCGGGCTGCACGGTGGGTTTCGATCCGCAGGCGGTCATGCTGGTCTGCCCATGCCACGGCGCCACGTTCGACCCGCGTAACAACGCCCAGCCGGTCTCCGGCCCCACGAACGTCCCGCTGACCGCGCTGCCGATCTCGATCCAGGGCGGGGAGATCACGCTCCGCGCCTGATCCCGGCGTACGCCGGTGGCGCGCGCCCGTAGACTCTCCGCGATGTCCCCGATCTCGATCCGCCTGCGCAGCGCCACGGCGTCGATGCTCGCGCTCCCCTGGCTCCGCCCGCTGCAGGCGTGGTCCGACGAGGGGGTGGCGTTCCGCGACATGCCCGTGGGGGCGAGCCGCCACGTGGTGCGGTTCGTGGACGTCGACGGGGTCCTGTATGCGCTCAAGGAGATGCCCGTCCCCGTCGCGCGCCGCGAGTACGAGATCCTGCGCGAGCTCGAGCGCCGCGAGTTCCCGGCCGTGCGGGCGCTGGGCCTCGTCGAGCGGGGCGATGACGAACCGGCGGTGCTCGTCACGGACTATCTCGCCGGCTCGTTCCAGTTCCGCCGCCTGTTCGAGCGCCTGCCGCCCGGCGCGCGCAAGCACCGTGATCGCCTGCTCGACGCCATGGCGTGGCTGATCGTGGACCTGCACCGCAATGGCACGTTCTGGGGCGACTGCTCGCTGGCGAACACGCTGTTCCGCCGCGACGGCCAGACGCTCCAGGCCTTCCTGGTGGATGCCGAGACGAGCGAGATCCACCCATCGCTCAGCGACGGACAGCGCGCATACGACCTGGAGATCCTGGTCGAGAACGTGGCCGGGGACCTGGCCGACATCGGTGCGCAGATCGGGCGGCCGAGCGAGCTCATCGACGAGGACTTCGAGGCTGCGGAGCGCGTGGCCCAGCGCTACCGCACCCTGTGGGATGAGCTGCACCGCGAGGAGACGATCGGCCCGGCCGACCGCTACCGCGTCGAGGCACGCGTCCGGCGGCTCAACGACCTCGGGTTCGCGGTCGACGAGCTCTCGTTCGAGCCCAGCCCGTCGAGCGGGGCACAGGGAGCCGTCGAGGGCGATGCCGCCCGGGGTGCCCCGGGCGCGACTGGCGGCGAGGGCGACGGGCACGCCGGTGGCGATCACCTGCGCCTGCGCGTCGTGGTGGCCGGCCGCCGCTTCCACGCCGCGGAGCTGCGCCGGCTCACCGGGATGGAGGTCGGCGAGGGACAGGCCACCATCCTGCTCAACGATCTGCACGCGTACCGCGGGCTGCTCGAGCGCCGCGAGCACGAACCCGTGTCCGAGGAAGGGGCTGCGGAGCGCTGGCTGGCGGACATCGTGCGGCCGGCGCTCGCGCGGCTCGCCGCGCTCTCGCTGCCGCTCACCGACCTGGTGCAGGCCTACTGCGACCTGCTCGAGGTGCGCTGGCTGCTCTCGGAGGAGGCGGGCCACGACGTCGGCGACGACGCGGCCATCGACGCACTGCGCCGCCGCCGGGCCCCGGACGAGTCGGCCGCCAGGATGCTGGGCGTGGAGGCACCCACCGCCGTCTACGATGTGTCCGAGTGGGTGTCCCGCCCGCCGGCGACGGTGAGCGTGGACGGTCGACCGGGGGAGACCAGGTGACCGACAACGACGACGCCACCGTGATCGAGGTGGTCGGACTGCGCAAGCGCTACGGCGAGGTGCTCGCCGTGGACGGCATCTCGTTCGAGGTGCGCCGCGGCGAGGTCTTCGGGCTGCTCGGGCCCAACGGCGCCGGCAAGACGACCACCGTCGAGATCCTGGAGGGCCTGCGGAAGCCCGACGAGGGCACGGTCCGCGTCCTCGGGATCGACGCCGCGCACCAGCCGGCACGGATCAAGGAGCGGATCGGGGTCCAGCTCCAGACGGTCGCGCTGTACCCGTTCCTGACCGTCACCGAGGTGCTGGGGCTGTTCCGCAGCTTCTACGCCCGCAGCCGGCCGACGGAGTGGCTGATCGAGGCCGTCGACCTGGGGGAGCGGCGGCACGCCCAGACGCGCCACCTCTCCGGCGGCCAGCGGCAGCGCCTGTCCGTGGCGCTCGCGCTGGTGAACGAGCCCGAGCTCGTGTTCCTCGACGAGCCCACGACCGGCATGGACCCGCAGGCACGCCGGTCGCTCTGGGAGCTCGTGCTGCGCCTGCGCGGCGAGGGCACCTCCGTGCTGCTGACGACGCACTACATGGAGGAGGCCGAGCAGCTCTGCGACCGCGTCGCGGTGATGGACCACGGGCACGTGCTGGAGCTCGGCACGGTCGAGGAACTGGTCACGCGGCGGTTCCGGGAGCGCGCGGTGCACTTCGAGACGGTGCCCGGGCTCGACCTGGCCGAACTCGGCAAACTGCCCCGGGTCAAGCGGGCCGTCATGGAGGACGGCGAGACGGTGCTCTACACGGCCGACGTGGCGGCCACCATCGGCGCGCTGCTGGCCCGGACGGAGGCGCTCGGCCGGGATCCGGAGAACCTCGGGATCCGGCGCGCCACCCTGGAGGACGTCTTCCTCGACCTGACCGGCCACGCACTGCGGGAGTGAGTCGATGTCCGCGTTCCTGACCCTCACCGCCGCCAACATCCGCAGCTTCGTGCGGGATCGGACCGCGCTCTTCTGGACGTTCGCGTTCCCGGTGATCTTCATCCTGCTCTTCGGGGCCATCTTCTCGGGCGGCGGCACGCCCTCGTACAAGATCGGCTGGGTCGACCAGGATGGGACGGCCGCCTCGACGCTGCTGCGCGAGGGGTTTGCCAGGGTCCCGCTGCTGAAGCTGCACACCGGGTCGCTCTCCGCATCCCTCGACGCCATGCGCAAGGGGTCGCTGGACGGCGTCGTGGTCGTGCCGAAGGGATACGGCGCGGCGGTCGCTGCCGCCCGTGGTTCGTCCGCCGCAGGGGCCGGGGCGGGCAACTCGAGCGCGTCGGGCGCGGGCAACTCGGGCACGCCGGGCGCGTTGGGCGCGGGCAACTCGGGCACGCCGGGCAACTCGGGCACGGTGCCGCTCGACGTCTACACCGACCCGAGCCAGCAGACGAGCAGCACCACTATCCGGCAGGTCGTGGCGCAGGTCGTCAGCTCCACCAATCTCGCGGTGCTCGGCGGCACGCCGATCCTGACGGTCGTGGACCGCTCGCTCCAGACGCAGGACCTGACCAACGCGGCGTTCCTGGTGCCCGGGATCCTGGGCATGGCGCTGATGCAGCTCGGGGTGTTCGGGGCTGTCCCGCTGGTCGCGCAGCGCGAGAAGCTGATCCTGAAGCGGCTGGGTGCCACCCCGCTGCCGCGCTGGAAGCTGGTCGGCAGCAACGTCGTGCTGCGCCTGCTGATCGGGATCGGCCAGGCCGTCCTGATCATGGGGATCGGCGTGGCGGTCTTCGGCGTGACCGTGCTCGGGGCGCTGTGGCTCATGGCCGCCATCGTCGTGCTGGGTGCCCTGACGTTCATCTCGATCGGGTACGTGGTCGCCTCGTTCGCCCGCACCGAGGAGGCGGCGGACGGGATCGTCCAGGTGATCCAGTTCCCGATGATGTTCCTGTCGGGCGTCTTCTTCCCGGTCGAGATCATGCCGTCGCTCCTGCGACCGGTGGCGGCCGTGCTGCCGCTCACGTACCTCGGCGACGCCCTGCGCCAGGTGATGGTCGGCGGGTCCGCCTACGCACCGCTCCCGCTCGACCTCGGGATCCTCGCCGCCTGGTTCGTGGTGTGCCTCGCGATCTCGGCCCGCTTCTTCCGCTGGGAGTAGGTCATCCCGGCGGCCGGGCATCGCGACGGCTCGCGTCGAGGGGGGATTCGCGGGGCTGCTGGACGGTCGCAGCTGCGCGTCAGTCGGCGGCGCGGCGCCCGAGGACGGTATGGAAGGTGCGCCGCACCACGAACTCGTGACGGCCGAACCGAGACAGCTCCGCCACCAGGGCGTCGCGCACCCCGGCACGCTCCGTCGCTTCGAGGCCCGCCTGCCGGAGATTCCGTTCGGCCCGCGCCAGCATGGCATCGACGAAGGTGGGGGCGTCGACGTAGTCGGCGACGAAGCGATGTGAGCGGTGCTCGATGGCCACGAACCCGGCGCGAGCCATGAGCTCGAGGATCCGCTCCGGGCGGCCGTTGCGGCCGGCGAGGCGGCCCAGTGCGGCCTCGAAGCCTGCCCCGCTCTCGCCGACGGCGGGGACGAGCTCCAGGAGTCGCTCGTCGAAGCGTTCGCGGATCGACGGCGAGAAGCTCCCCCAGCTGGTGAAGCCCGCGCGGCCGCCCGGCGACAGCACGCGGAGCACGCCACGCAAGGCGAGGAGTGGGCGCGGGAAATGGTTGAGCCCGAACCCGCAGCCCACCCGCTGGAAGCTGGCCGGCGGGTACGTGATCCGTTCCGCGTCCATCACCCGCACGTCGATCTCGGGCATGCCGGCGGCGTCGAGCACGCCGCGCGCCTCGCGGACCTGTATCGGTGCGAAGTCGCAGGCGGCCACATTGCCGGCACCGACGCGGCCCGCGAACGCGCGCGCGACGAGCCCGCTGCCGCAGGCGAGGTCCAGGCAGCGATCGCCCCGGCGCGGCGCGAGGTCCGCGACCAGCCGCTCGGCCGGGACGCGGAAGTACGGGCCCATGTACGGCTCCCAGCCGGGAGCGGCCGCATCGTAGTCGTCGCGGATGTACGCCTTGAGGACGCCCGGGGAGACGCGTGCCATGGCGGAATCGTACGTTCAGGCCCCCGTGGATGCGCATTGCGCCGGCTTCCGCTAGGCTCGCTCTGAATGCCCCAGCTCACCTTCCACGGCGACCCCTACCGCGTGCTCGGTCTCCCGGTCGACGCGTCGGGCGCGGCGATCAAGCGCCGCTGGCGCGAGCTCGCGCGCGAACACCACCCCGACCGCGCGGCCGATCCGGCCGAGGCCGAGCGGCTCACCAAGCAGATGGCCCGGATCAACGCGGCCTACGACGTGCTGCGGGACCCGACGCGGCGGGCGCGGGCGGATGCGACCCGGCAGCGACACCAGGGTTCGTCACCCGGCCCCGTCTTCCACGCGACCACCGAAGCCGAACCGGCCGGACCGCCCCGGCCCCGGCCGACCCGGCCCGTGACCGCCCGCTTCGACACGTCGCAGGTCTATCACCGGCGCAATGCCACGCTCGGGCGCGCCGGTGCGACCCTGGACGGCCACAGGCCCGTGGGCAACCGCGAGCGCCGCGCCGCCCAGGAGCCGCTCCGGTCGAGCGACCCGTGCGGCCCGGTCCTCCGGCGTCGGAGCCCGGGACGGTCGCCGCGCCTGCCCTCGCTCATGGAGGCACGCGGCACGGTCCTCGAGTTCGGCAAGTTCCGGGGCCGCACGCTGGGCGAGGTGGAGGCGGTGGAGCCGACCTACATCGACTGGATCGCTCGGACGATCACCCGGGACCATGCGCTGGTGGTACGTGCGCGCGTGATCCGCGACGACATGGACGCGAGGGGGATCCAGCGCCGCGTGCGGCCGGTGACGCCGGGGTTCGGGGCCGGACACGCGGGCTGAGCCCGGACGGGGCGCCGGCACGCGCGCAGGCGTGTGCGGGGGACCGCGGCGCAAGGGCCGCTGATCCGGGGACGCGTGGCGGCTGGGGGACGGCTCTCAGGCACGCGGTCGTGTGCCGGCGCAAGGGCCGCTGATCCGGGGACGCGTGGCGGCCGCCGACCCTGTCGTCCGGCCCGTCGGCCGGGAGTGCCTGTCACTCGACCCGTTGCCGCGCGCCCCGCGTCCTCTGCTGCGGTGGAGTCCACCGCCCCTGAAGAGCGAGGGCACCGATGGCGCGTGGCCCGGTTGTCGACGCCTCGGGTGTGTCCCGGACCGTTGGATCGGCGGCCGCCAAGATCGTCGTCGTCGCGACCGCGCGCGGCCATGGGACGGGGGTACCAGTGCAGAGGCACGAAGGACCGGCGCCGCAATGCACCACCTCCCGGTGGGCCCGTCTGCCCGGGTGACTGTCCCTGTGCGAGACCCCAGCCAGGTCGGCCGGCGCTCGCTCAGGCCAGCCGGCTGCCGCGCGGGCGGTCCACACTCGCTCAAGTCGGCCGGCAGTCCGAAGGCCGTCGGCCGTCGTGCCCGCTGCATCAGTAGTCGTGGGCGGCAAGTGGCCGCTTGCCGTCGGTATCAGTAGAGGTGTTGCCGGGCCCGGTCCGATCGCCCCGGGCAGTCCCCAGGCCGTTCACACTGGGGTCCCGAGCGGACAGGTCGAGCCCGCGCCGTGCTGCGGCCAGGGATTGACGCTCGCCCGTAGTCCTGCCGTGCTCCGCAGGCCGCCAAGGGCGGCCGGGTGAGCGGTTCAGCCGCCGCACAGCCGGCCCCGCAACACTACGAGTGATGCGCCGTCCCGCCGATCCGGCAGCTGATGGATGCGCCGTCCCGCCGGTCCGGCGGCTGATGCGCCGTCCAGCCGATCCGGCAGCTGATGGATGCGCCGTCCCGCCGGTCCGGCAGCTGATGCGCAGTCCAGCCGATGGGCGCGTCGCTCCACTTCGCCCGCACGGTGGACGCGGCCGTGCCACCCTAGCTGGCACGGGACGCGGGCAAGGTTGACCAGCACGGCCGCGGCGTGACCCCCAACACGGGTCGCTGGCGTTACCAGGAGCGTCGCGGGCCAGCTGGATCCATCAGCCCGACGGAGGAAACGATGAGCGGCGAGCGGGAGCGGATGCGGGCGGCCGGCCGTGTGTTCGGCGAGGACGTGCTGGAGGCGGTCCTCTGGGAGGCCGTCGAGGATGCCCTGCTCTACCTCCGGCCAGGAAGCGTGTTGGAGGGCTGGGCGGAGGGGCTCGAGGCATGGGGCAGGGACCTGCTGGAACGGTGGCCGGCCGAGGTGGCCGGTTTCATCGAGGCGTTCGTGGAGGACAACGACGCGGGGAGGCTGGACCGGTTGCGGGACCGCCCGTACCAGGCGGCGCAGGGCTCGGCTCTTCGAGTTGGGCGCCCGCTGGTCCCGCTGTCGCTTCCGTAGGCTCGCGAAGCCGCGGAACGGAGGCACCGTCGACCCGCGGTGCCCGGCCGTCGCTACTGGTTGGCGCCCGCGGTGCCCGGCCGTCGCTACCGGCGGGCGCCCGCGTTACTGGCCGGCGCTCGGTCCGATTCCGCCCGGTCCGGCTGCGCTTGCCGCCGGCCCGCCGGTCGACCCGAATGCCGTGACCGCCGCCTCCACCTGCGCCTGCGTGACGCCGATCCCCGTGACCGCGTCGAACACCCCGGGCGTCGTGGCCGGCCAGAAGAACATCATCTCCGGGCCGGACTGGACGGTGACGTCGATCCGGATCCCGGAGCGCCCGGACATCGTGGTGCGCTGGGCCGTGATTCCGGCCGCGCCCTGCGTATTGCCCGCCCCGTTCGCCTGCGCGTCGGCGAGCTGGTTCAGCGTCATGCCGGCCGCCCGGTAGACCACTACGGCGAGCCCGGCGGTCTTGTTCCGCGGATCCGGCAGCGCGGCCCCGGCGAACTGCAGCTCATGGATCCCGTCCTTCACCAGCGACCCGAGCGTCTGCTCGGAGCAGTAGCGGCCGCTCCGCACGTTCACGATCGCCTGCGCGCCGACCCGGGTCGGGAGGAGCCGTTCGAGGTCGGGATAGAAGCCCGAGGCGCTCTGCTCGTCGGCGCCGTTGCACGGGCCGGACGGGTTGGGGCTCGCACTGGCCGAGCAGGCAGTGACGAGCGGGAGACCGAGCAGGACGGCCGCAAGCAGCGTGACCACGGGGTGGGAACGTGTCGGCACGGGCGCGATTCTCGCATCCGTCTGCACTTCGCGCTCGTGCCGGGCCTCTTCCTCCGGCGCGTGTCGCGAGGGCCGCGTCCGTCCAGGCCCGGGTCGTTCGCGACGTGGCTCGTGACCGCCGCGCAGACCGCCGCGCAGACCGCCGCGCGTGACCCCCGCGCGTGACCGCCGCGTGCGGCGCATCCGCGACCGGAGCGCCCCCCGGGCCTGGCGGCGACGGTCGAGCAGGAGGCGGCCCGGCTCCGGGCTCCGTGGGGCAGCCACAGAAGCGCAGCCTGGGCGCCGAGCGGACACCAGGGCAGCGCATCCACGCCGCCGTCGCGCCGTCCTGCCGGCGGCCTCGCTCGTGCTACAGTCGCTCTCATGGACGAGGCCTGGCGCGCGGCCCGGGAGCGCTGGGAGCGCGAGCGGCTCGACCCCACGTTGGGGCGCAATCCCGAACGGCGTTCGCGCTTCCGGACCCTCGGCGACGTCGAGGTTCGCCGCCTGTACACGCCGCTCGACCTCGGCGGCCGGGATCCCCTGCAGACCGTCGGGTTCCCGGGCGAGCCGCCGTTCACCCGCGGCATCCACGTGACAGGGTATCGGGGCCGGCTGTGGACCATGCGGATGTTCGCCGGGTTCGGGTCGGCCGAGGACACCAACGCCCGGTTCCACCAGCTGCTCGACGCCGGCCAGACCGGCCTGTCGATCGCGTACGACATGCCCACCCTGTACGGCTACGACACGGACGATCCGCAGGCGGAGGGCGAGTTCGGCACATGCGGCGTCGCGGTCAGCTCGCTGGCGGACATGGAGATCCTGCTCGACGGCATCCCGCTCGACCGGATCTCGACGTCTATGACGATCAACTCGCCAGCCGCGCCCATCTGGGCGATGTACATCGCGGCGGCCGAGAAGCGTGGCTACCCCCGGGCGATCCTCGAGGGGACCACGCAGAACGACATCCTCAAGGAGTACATCGCCCAGAAGGAGTTCCTGTTCCCCGTCGAGCCCTCGATGCGCCTGGTCACCGACACCATCGAGTTCGGGACCCGCGAGCTGCCGAGGTGGAACACGATCTCGATCAGCGGCTACCACATCCGCGAGGCGGGAGCCACGGCCGTCCAGGAGCTGGCCTTCACGATCGCCGACGGCGTCGCCTACGTGGAGGAAGCACTCCGCCGCGGCCTGCGGGTGGACGAGTTCGCGCCGCGGCTCAGCTTCTTCTTCAACGCCCACTCCGACTTCTTCGAGGAGATCGCCAAGTACCGGGCCGGTCGTCGCATCTGGTACCGGCTGGTGACCGAGCGCTGGCACGCCGAGAACGAGCGGTCGACCTGGATGCGCTTCCACGCGCAGACGGCCGGGGTCTCGCTCACCGCGCAGCAGCCGCTCAACAACCTGACGAGAGTGGCCATCCAGGCGCTCTCGGCGGTGCTCGGAGGCGCGCAGTCGCTGCACACCGACGCCTACGACGAGGCGTGGGCGGTCCCGTCGGCCGACGCCGCGCTGCTCGCGCTGCGCCAGCAGCAGGTGATCGCGGGGGAGACGGGCGTCGCGAGCACCGTGGATCCGCTCGGCGGCTCCTGGTATGTGGAATCGCTCACCGACGAGGTCGAGCGCCAGGCGTGGCGATACATCGAGGAGATCGATGCGCTGGGCGGGATGCCCGCGGCGATCGCGGCGGGGTTCCCGCAGCGTGAGATCGCCGATGCCGCGTACCGCTACCAGCAGGAGTTCGACGCGGGCGAGCGCCAGGTGATCGGCGTGAACGCCCACGCCGACCCCGACGAGCAGCTGGCGATCCCGCTGCTCGAGGTCAGCGAGGCCAGCAGGCAACGGCACCTGGCCCGTCTGGCACGCGTGCGGCGGGAGCGGGACCCGCGGGCCGTGGAGTCCGCGCTCGCCCGGCTGCGCGACGTGGCGTCGCGTCCTGGCTCGACCGGCACGAACGTCATGCCCGCGCTGATCGAATGCGCCAGCGCCTACGCGACCCTCGGTGAGATGTGCGGCGTGTTCAGGGCCTGCTACGGCGAGTACCGCGAGGCGGTCGCGGTTTGACCCCAGGCCCGGCGTCATCCGGCGCGTAGACTCGGGGCTTGGAGGTGGACATGGCCGGCAGCGACGAGCTCGCGGCACGGATCGACCAGGCGGCCGCCGCGATCGAGGGTGTGCAGCGGCAGGCGGAATCCACGGGCATACGCTACGCGGTGGCGGGCGTGGCGTTCGCGTTCGTGTCCGGCGACCGTGCGGTCTTCCGACTCCGGCCCGATGTCGCCGAGGCCGCGCTCGGAACGCCGGACGTGCGCGCGACCGACCTTGGCGCCGGATGGGTGGAGCTGGCGCCATCCGAGCTCGATCGCTTCGCGTTGGATCGAGCGGCGAGCTGGTTTGCCGCGGCAGCGCGCTACGCCGCCGAGGGGACGCCCGAGCGCCTGACGCACTGAGGACCTGCGCCGAGCCTGCGCGGGTCGGATGCCGGGCATGATGGAGGAGGGGACCATGTACGTGGACGCGCTCTCGTTCTTGGAGGACGAACGGGAGGCATGGGCGCCGTTCGAGGCCCTCGGCGGACTCTCGGATGCCGCCCTGGAGCGCCCCATGCCCGAGGATGGTCCCTGCCACGGGTGGTCGGGGCGCGACCTGGTCGCGCATCTCGTCGCCTGGCAGCAGGTCGCTCTGCAGGTCGCGCACGAGCTGGCGCTCGGTGACGAGAGCCCCACCATCGCGAGGACCAACGCCGAGTGGGACGCCTCCGGCGGTGACGCGATCAACGACGGCATCCGCGAGGAGTGGCGCGCGCTCCCGCTCGAGGAGGTGCGCCGTCGCCTGGCGACGGTCCCGGGCGAGCTGCGGGGCTACCTGACGGTGGTGCCGGAGACGCGGTGGGTGAAGAACCCGCAGCGTCTGCAGTTCTTCATGAACCAGACGCTCGACCACTATCCGGAGCACCGGCCCGAGCTGGAGGCCATCCTGGCGGATGCCCGCGGCTGAGGCGCGCCGGGACCCGCGCGGGGGGCTCCGCGCCGGGAGCTCCAGGCGCCCTCGCGCCGGCGGCTCCCGGGCACCCCTCGCGGCTCGAATCGAAACGGCCCGGTTCCGTGGGAGCCGGGCCGTTCGGGGCTGGAGGGAGTGATCAGGAAGGCTGGTTGGCGACCGCGTACTGCGCGAGGTTGAACGCCTGCTCCAGCTGATCGGCGGGCCGGAAGCCGACCACGCCCACCGGGCTCTCGCCCGGCCGGAAGAACGCGATCGTCGGGATGCTCATGATCCCGAACGTCTGCGAGATCATGGGGTTGGCGTCCACGTCGAGCTTCACGAAGTCGACGGCGTCTCCGTACTTGGCGGCCAGCTTCTCGATCTCCGGCGCGACCAGCTTGCAGGGGCCGCACCATGCCGCCCAGAAGTCGACCAGGACCGGCTTGTCGTTGTGCAGCACGGCCTGCTCGAAGTCCGCGTCGGTGACTGCCTTGATGTTGGACATGACCTCGATGGATCCTTTCCCCCCGCCCAGCGGGGTCTCCACGCCCGACCTGCCCGGCCGGGGCAATCGTGCCCTCAGCGGGCGAACGTCTGGATGAGCCGGTACGCGTCCAGGACCCGGGGGTCCGTGAGGCGGTAGTACACGGTGTTGCCCTGCCGCCGCGTGGACACCAGGCCCGCGCTGCGAAGGACCGCGAGGTGCTGGCTCATGTTAGGCACCTGGCACCCGATCTCGTGCGACAGCTCCGAGACCGAGCGCTCGCCGGCCGCGAGCACCTCGAGAACACACAGCCGCTTCGCGTCGGCCAGCGCCCGCATGACGGCGGTGTACCGCTGCAGGTCCTGGTCGGCCGGAAGCGTCGGCGTGTTCATCGACGACATCCTCTCACAACTTGCGCAAATGCGCAAGTACCTGGGACCGGGGACACCGGCCACCGGCGCGCCGTGGTGCCGCAGCAGCGGCAGGCGCAGGGGTTCGCGCCTGTCGGGCCGTCGCCCCTGTCGGGCCGGTGATGCGGCGCCGCCCGGCTACGTCCAGCGGTCGAGGCGATCGGCCACCAGTCGGATCCCCGCCTCGAAGTCCCCGGGCATCCCTCTGCCGATCGTCTCGACCAGCAGCTGGCGCCGCCGCGCGAGCACCGTCTCACGCAGCTGGATCCCATCGGGGGTCAGTCGCAGGCGCCGCCCGCGTGCATCGGCGTGATCTCGAGCGGTCTCGACCAGGCCACGGCGCTGCAACCGCTGCACCGCCTTCGTGGCCGAGGGCCTGGAGATCCGGAGCCGGTCCGCGAGCTCGCCCAGCCGCAGGTCGCCGGAAGCGCCGCCGACGATCACCAGGACCCGCCAGCCCAGCATGGTGAGATCGTCGCCCGCAACTTCGTCGAGTACCCGGGTGGTGAGTGCGACCGAGGCGAAGGTGATGCGCTCGATGGCGTCCAGGTACGAAGGTACCGGCACGGGTGCCATCCGCCACTCTCCTCTGTGCGGGCCGGGGAGCCGTCGCCCGACCATACCCCGTTCGCGCGTCGTCTGCCGCCCGCTCGAGCGCGGCCGCACGGGTCGCCGGCGGGTTGCGCAGGCCGGCCGCCCCGCTCGATACGGCTCGTTGCCACATGGCAACTAGCGCTATATGATCGACGACGAGATCGCGGAACACGGCCGGAGGCACCGACCTGCTCCGCTCATCGCGGAGCGGAACCCATGAACATCTTCGAATTGGCCCGCTCGGCGGGCGTGACGCCATCGGTGGTGCGGTTCTACCGCCGCTCGGGCACGCTCCCTGCGCCGCGCCCGCAGCCGGACGGACGCCTCGGGTACGACGAACGCGACGCCGCGCGACTGCGGCTCGCCGTGGCTCTCCACCGCCTCGGCAAGGACCCGGCCGAACGGCTCGCGGCCCTCGACGCGCTCCTGGCGCACCCGGAGCCCTCGGGGACCGGGCGCGCCTCCGGCCGGGCGGCTCCCGATGGCCCACGCTCGCAGGCGGCGGCAGACGGCGCGGCCTCGGCGTCGCAGGACCGGAGGCGGTAGGTGGAGGAGATCAGGCGCGGCAGCTGGGTGTACGGATCACGCGGTGCCTTCATCGGCACCGTGGAGGGGGCCGGCATCACGCTGCTCCGCGTGCGCGGCCGTGGTCCCTTCTCGCCCGTCTACTACGTCCCGCTGACTGCGGTCGCCGGGGTTCTCGGGGACGGGCGCGAGGTGGTGCTTGACTGCCGGATCGACGAGCTCGACCGCAGGGGATGGCTCGCGCCACCGGATCCGGTGGGGGGCACCCTGCCGGGGCTGCATCCCGGATGGTCCGACTAGCGGGCGCCGCGATCGCAGAACGATGTCCGAGGATGGATCGCCTGGCCAGGACAGCATCGAGAAGACCGCGCGGGACAGACGCCCCCGCGTGCCACGACCCGGCGCTCCTTGACAGCGCCGGACCGCCGTCGAGAATCTGACTGACCGGGCAGTCATGAGGAGCGGATGAGCCCGACGGACGGCCAGGAACGTGCCGACGAGATCCTCGATGCGGCGTCGGCGTGCTTGCCCGTCTCGGGTTCGCCCCGGCGCGCATGGACGACGTGGCGAGCGAGCCGGGGCCCAGTAAGGGTGCCCTCTACCTCGATTTCCAGAGCAAGGATCACCTGATCGACGCGCTGGTGACACGGCTCATGGACGTGGAGACGCGGCGGCCTGCCGAGATCAGGTCCAGCGGGGGGAGCGCGGCCCATCGCCAGGCGGATGGGGTCGAAGCAGGTGAGTGCCGGACCGTCGATCCGGACGTTCTAGCGGTCTCCCTGGCGGGGCAGGTCGAAGGGCCGGCGCTGCTGTGGCTGCTCGACCGGGAGCGCCTGCGGATCGGCGAGACCGCACGGGAGAGCGTGCGTCTGGCGCTGGCCGGACTCCGGCCCGACTCGGCCCGCGCGCCGGGGCCACCATGAACCAGCCGACCGGGGGCGCCGGCCGAACCGGACCCGCCCTCCGCATCCAGGGGCTCGTAAAGGACTACGGTCACGTGCACGCCGTGCGAGGGATCGACCTCGAGGTGAGCCGCGGCGAGGTCTTCGGATTCCTCGGCCCGAACGGGGCCGGCAAGACCACCACCATCCGCTGCGCCCTGGACCTGCTGCATCCCACAGCCGGGCGGATCGAGGTGCTGGGACTCGACCCGCGGCGTGATGGTGTTGCCGTGCGAGGTCGCGTCGCGTACGTGCCCGGCGAGCTGCGGCTGCCGGAGAGACTGACCGCGGCCGAGCTGGTGGACAGCATCGGGCGCCTTCGCGGGGGACTGGACGGGGCCCGCCGCGACGGGCTTGCGACGCGACTTGGCCTCGACCTGGGGCGGCGAATGCGCGATCTCTCGAGCGGCAATCGCCGCAAGGTGGCCCTCCTGCTCGCGTTCCTCGCAGATGCCGAGCTGCTCATCCTCGATGAGCCGACCAACGGGCTCGACCCGCTGATGCAGCACGAGTTCCTGCGCCTGGTCCACGAGGCACGCGACGCCGGCACGACCGTCTTCCTCTCCTCGCATTCCCTGAGCGAGGTCCAGCGGGCGGCAGACCGCGTGGCCGTGCTCCGCGCGGGGAAGGTCGTCGCTCTCGGCACGGTGGACCAGCTCCGGGGGCGGGCGCGCCAGCGTATCGAGGTGTGGTTTGCCGGCGACCCGCCCGCCGCCGAACTGGCGGGCCTGCCCGGCCTCGCCGACGCGACGGTGGACGACCACCGGCTCACCGCCGTCCTGTCTGGATCGATCCAGCCCCTGCTCGAGGTCCTCGCGCGCCACCGCGTGGTGAGCATGCTCGTGGAAGAGCCCGATCTCGAAGATGCCTTCCTCGACCTCTACGCGGAGGCGTCATGAGCCGCCGTCTGCTCGAAGCAGTGCTCATCCCGCTGCGCGCGATGCGGCGGGCCAGCCTGGCCTGGGGCGTCGTCCTTGCCCTGTTCGTCGGTGCGACCGTGGCCTTCTGGCCGGCCTTCCAGGGATCGTCTGCCCTGAGCCAGGCGTTCGACCAGATGCCGAGCGGGCTCGTGGAGGCTCTCGGCATGCAGGACATCGGCACGCCGGCCGGCTTCCTTCGCGGCAACCTGTACGAGTTCCTGATCCCGCTCCTCCTCATCGGCGCGGCGGCGGCGATGGCGAGCGGCCAGACCGCCGGCGAGGAGGATGCGGGACGGCTCGAGCTGCTCCTCGCACAGCCCGTGTCCCGGACCGTCCTGTGGGTCGGGCGTGTCGTCGCTCTCGTCGTCGCGGTCGCCATCGTTGCGATCATCCTGCTGGCGGCGCAGCTCGTCTTCGACGCGATGGTGGGGCTGCGGCTCCCGGCAGCGAACGTGGGGACGACGGTGCTGCTGTGCGCCCTTCTGGCGCTCCTGCACGCAGGGCTCGCGTTCGCAATCGCCGGGTTGCTGCCCAGGCCGTCGTGGACACTCGGGATCGCGTTGACCGTGGGTGTTGCGGGCTACCTCGTGGTGGCCCTTTTCCCGCTCAACGCGACGCTGGCGCCCTGGCGACACCTGTCGCCCTGGGACTGGGCGTTCGGCGGTGACCCGCTGGTGCAGGCCACCGCTGCGTGGCGCTACGTGGCACTGGCCGCGCCCGCCGTCGCGCTGGCGGCGATCGGCGCGCTGGGGTTCGGCCGGCGCGACGTGCGCGCGGGCTGACGCGCCGGAGAGCGGCGCAGCTGACTCCGGCGAAGGAGAACGCACCATGGGTACGCGCTGTGCTGATCAGCCGGTGCCGCCGGCTGGCACGCCGCGCTGGGTCCTGGAAGGCGAGTCAGGTCCCGCCGGTGGCCGCCACACCCCGGGCGAGCAGCACTGGGTTGCCCGAGGAGTAGTAATCGGGCACCCCGACCTTGGGCCACGCCTCCGAGCGTTGAGGCCCCGCGTCGGGCTCCACGTGGTCCATTACCGCGGGAAGCACCCATCTCCCCAGATCACGGAGCCGCCGGGGGACCCTCGGGCGCCACGCTCAACGTGTAGGCTACGTGAGGATGGACCTGTCAGGGCAGCGGGCTGAGGTGGAAGGCGGGCGAACCCGATGGCCGGGCGCGGGGTCGCCCGGCAGGGCGCGTCGGCGCGGCCTCTCGTGGTGGCTCGTAGGATCCGTGTCCGACCTGCGACGCGATTCGCGCCTGACCGGCGGCTACCTCCTCATCACCGGGCTCTCGAGCGTCATCGCGACCTTTGGGCTGATCACGGACTCCGCGGCGGTGATCATCGGGGCCATGCTGATCGCGCCGCTCCTGTCACCGATCATGGCCCTCGCTCTGGCCGCGCTCGGCGGTCGTGAGCGCCTCTTCGCCCGCGCGGGGGTGACGCTCGTCACGGGCATCGCCCTCGCGCTCGTCCTCTCCGCGAGTCTCGCCTGGGTCGCGCAGCAGCTGCCCTTCGGCGCACTGGCGACCGTGCCAGCGGAGGTCCAGTCGCGCACGCGGGCCGGCCCTTTCGATCTCATCGTCGCCCTGGCCGGTGGAGCGGCCGCGGCCTACGCGCTTGTCAGGCTCCAGGGCGCCGCGGCGCTGTTCGGCGTGGCCATTGCCACCGCGCTCATGCCGCCGCTCTGCACGGTCGGCATCGGCATCGCGATGGGCGACCAGGGCATCACCACCGGCGCGGCCACGCTGTTCGTGACGAACCTTGTCGCGATCACGGCGGCGGCCACCGTCATGTTCGCCGCCCTCCGGCTACGCCCACGCCGGTCTCGCACGGCCCACTACGGGATCCTACTGACCTCGGGGCTCGTGATCGCCCTGGTCTTCGTTCTCGTCCCCACCGCCGTCGGCGTCGCGCAGCAACGGCAGCTCGCGGCCGGACGTCAGGCATTCGCCGACAGCGTCAGCTCCGCAGTGGCTGATTCCCTGCAGGCGCGGGTGCCGGGCGCGACTCTCCTCGGCGTCGAGCGGAGCACGCAGCAGGGCACGCTCCAGCTGCGCATCACTGTGGAGGCCGCGCCGATGCCATCGCTCGTCGCCGTGCGGGCAATCCAGGCGGACGTCGCCCGGCGACTCGGGCGGGCCGTGCACGTCGTGTTCGTGGGCCTGCCCGTGGTGGAGCTCGATCCGAACGCCCCGACGCCGGCGCCGACGCCCAGTCCGACTCCGGCGCCGACGAGAAGTCCGACTCCGGCGCCGACGCCCAGTCCGACTCCGGCGCCGACGAGAAGTCTGCCGGCCACCAACACGTAGCGCGACCCGTGCGGATTGAGGTCGATCCAGACGGATCCTGACGCGGCGCTCGATGTCGCGCGCCGCCAAGCGCTGACCACAGGCCGCCACGAGCCACTCCGCTCTTGTGCACGGTGCAAGGGCCGTCGACACTATGCCTGTTCGCCCGGCTGCGCGGGGCCACGGCACGAAGAGCGTCCACAGTCGTACCGTCCGCCTGCCGGTCGGAGGTGGACGAGGCACAGGAGATTCGCGATGCGTCGTGATGTGGGTCCCGAAGGGCGCATCAAAGGTCACGTGGTCGACAGCCAGACAGTGCCGGTCCTGCCGCACGCCGCGTTCGAGCTCGCGACCCAGGTCGAGAGGTTGCCGCGCTGGCATCCGTTCTTCGTCGAGGTTCGAGACGCCTCGGGGCCGCTCGCCAGCCGCGGTGCGAGGTTCGACGCGGTGATCAAGCTCGCCGGACAGCGGCTGGAGGTGCGCTACGAGGTGACCGAGGCCCGGGCCCCGGATCTCCTCGCGCTGGTCGGGACGTTCCCCGGTGGCACGCTGCACTGGACCCGGCGATTCGAACCGGCCGGCGATCACACGATCGTGCACGGCGAGCTCGAGTACGACCTTCCCGCATCGTTCGCGGCGACGGAAGCGAAGCGCGTGTTCGCCGTCTGGGCGGTCGAGCGAGACGTGCGCCATTCCCTCGACTATTTCGCCGAGGAGGTAGCCGCGTGGGCTCGATCACGGCTATGAACCCATCGAGACCGGGTCGCGCTGATGTGCGGGTCACGGCGGCCGGACGCGACGGACCGATCCCGTTCGACGTCCTCGACGTGCTGCGGAGCGAGCCTCCCGCGGGGGTCCTCTCGGCCTACGTTCGGACCGGCGCGGCGTCCGGCGGCGCGCTCGACCCCGAGTGGCGCCTTCGGCTGCGGGCCGCCCTCGCGGCCCTCGAACCGGGATCGTCGGATCCACGCGAGGCGGGCCAGTTGAACCGGCTCCGGCGCTGGACCATGGTCCGCGTCGAGGCGCATCTGGGACCTGCCGAGCTGCGGAACGGCATCGCATTGTTCGCAACCGCCAAGCCCCGCCGCCTGTACCTCACCACGCTTGCCGCAGCGGTGAGCGACCACGCGACGTGGGGAGATGCGCCCGACCTGGACGCGCTGCGTTCTTATGCGGCGGCTTACCCAACGTTGGGAGTGGTGATCGCCTCGGCCGACGGGCTTCGCCTCGTCACCCTGGGCCTCGGCGACGTGATCGACGACGCCCGGTTCGCACGGGAGCGAACCGCTCAATCTTGGCGTCGCTACGAGGGCCCCGCTCCGGGCTTCCTCGCCGCCTCGAGCACGACCCAGGTCGATCGGCACCGTCGCCGGATTGCGGAGGCCCGACGGCGCTGGCGGGATGAGCAGGCACCGAACCTGCGTCTGGCGGCACGCACCCACGGATGGACCGGGCTCGTCGTGGCTGCACCTGCAGCGGCCCGCGTCGATCCCGCCGATTTGGCCGTCGCGGCCGGGGTCCCCGTGCTGGGCAGACTGCGCCGCAGTCTGGATGACGCTCCCGCGGATCTCATCGCAAGCCTTGCACAGGCCAGCGTTGCGCGCCGCTGACGCCAGCCCCAAGCACCCGCGAGTGGCGCCTGGCGAGCGGTTGGAGGGCGCTCGACCGACACGCCGTTCGCGAGGGCTGAGGCTGGGCGACGGGCTCCCGCTTCTGGTGGAGACCGGGGCAAGTGACATGAGCTCGCAGCCTGCTGATGGGCCGGCGCCGCCGGGCGGCATCCTGCGCTGGCTCCTCACCCTGCCCGTCTACGCCTACCGTGCCCACCTCGGCTTCCTTTTCGGCCGCCGCTTCCTCGTCCTGGTCCACGAGGGCCGGCGCACCCACCGGCGTCGCGAGACGCCCCTGGAGGTTCTGCGCTACGACGCCGCGAGGGGCGAGGCGATCGTGGCGGCCGGCTGGGGGCGCCGGACCGGCTGGCTCCACAATGTCGAAGCCGGGCTCGCCCGCGAGGTCCGGATCGGAGGCAGCCGCTACGTGCCGGCCTGGCGGCGGCTCCAGGCCGACGAGGCGGTGGCCGTCTTCGAGCGCTACGAACGTCACGCCGGTCTGCCCCCGGCACTCGTCCGGGCTGTACTCGGCCACCTCCTCGGCTGGCCTTACGATGGCACTCCCGAGGCTCGCCGCCAGGCGGCCGAGCAGCTGCCCCTGCTGGCCTTCCGCCCCGCAGCGCCGGAGCCGATCACGACGTGGACCGGAGTCAGCCGCGTCCGACGCACCCACGACCAGGCCCGCGCAAGCTACGATCGGTTGAGCCGCTGGTACGACCTGTTCGAGGAGCCGTTCGAGCGTGGGGTGCGACGCCGGGCGCTCCAGCTACTGGGCCCGGCGGCCGGTGAGACGGTCCTCGAGGTTGGCTTCGGCACGGGGCACGACCTGGTGGTGCTGGCGCGCGCGGTCGGGTCAGCGGGACGCGTTCTCGGGCTGGACCTGTCCGACGAGATGCGCCGCGTGGCCGAGCGACGTCTGCGGGAGGCCGGGATCGCGGATCGCGTCGAGCTGCGGACCGCCGACGCGCTGGCCGTGCCGTATCCGGACGAATCGGTCGATGCGCTGGTCATGAGCTTCACGCTCGAGCTCTTCGACACGCCGGAGATCCCGCTGGTGCTGGCCGAATGCCAGCGCGTGCTGCGACGTGGCGGGCGCATCGTCGTGACATCCCTCGCGCGACGCGATCGCCCGGCTCCCCTGACCCGCCTGTACGAGCGCAGCCACGAGCTGTTGCCGGCGCTGATCGACTGCCGCCCGATCCCGCTGGAGGCGGCGCTGCGGGAGTCGGGGCTTGCCGTGGCGCAGGTCGATACCGGGTCGCTCTGGGGCCTGCCGGTGGACGCCGTTCTCGCCGTCCGGCCGTAGTGCTGCCGACGCGCGGACCGTCTCCACTTCCGATCCGCGAGTCATCGCCTGCGAGGGCATCACCGGCATCGGCGCGGGGTCGCGCCTCCTCTGATCTCCCGCGCAGGGGTGGGTCCCTGCCGCCCCGCGCCGTCTGTTGCGCTCCCGGCGAAGGCCGGGCAGACTCCGCTGGTGCGGATCGAACATCCCCTGCATGGCTTCCCCCCGGATCGCGCGCCCCTGCGGCGCGCGGCGCTCGTTCTCGCCGCCGCGGCCATCGTGGCCGGGTGCGGGGCGATCGCGCCGCCACGCAGCGGCGGCGTGGTCGCGGGAGCCGTCCCCGCAGGGATTGCGGCGGGTGCCGCCCCTGTCGGCGCGACGCCCGGCGGTGAGGCGCAGCAGGCGACGACACCGGTACCGTCGCCATCGCCGGTCGGGCCGGAGGCCACGGTTCCGACTGGCCTGGCCACGGCGACTCCCGGCTCCGCCGCGTCGGAGGCCCCGGTGCAGCTTGCCGTCCGCTGGCCGAGCCCGATCCCCGGTGTCCAGCCCAGCCCCACCTTCGCCCTGCAGATCCCGATCCTGATGTATCACCGGATCGTGCCGGCGGGGCTGGCGGGCGATTCGCTGCCCGGGCTGGTGGTGTCCCCCGAGCTCTTCGACGCGCAGCTGGCCGCGCTCCACGCGGCCGGCTGGCACACGGTCACGGTGGCGCAGATCAGCCAGGCGCTCCAGCTGCACCGGACGTTCCCGCCGCGAACGTTCGCGATCTCCATCGACGACGGCTGGGACGACGGGTATCTCTATGCGCTGCCGATCCTGCAGCGTTACGGGTTCCACGCCACGTACTACGTGATCGCGGGACGGGTCGGCACCTGGCAGAACGTGCTGACGCCGGCCGAGCTGCGTACGCTCGTGGCGGACGGCATGGAGATCGGCGACCACACCATGAACCATCTCTCGCTGCCGTCGCTGTCGCCGGCCGCGCTGCACTACCAGGTCGAGACCGCGGCCGAGCTGATCGAGTCGTTCGTGGGCGAGCGGCCGGCCACGCTCGCCTATCCGGCGGGCCGATACGACGCGGAGGTCCTGCAGGAGGTCCAGGCAGACGGGTTCGGCCTGGCCGTGATCGAGGGCTCGGGGGCGTGGGAGAGCGCGGCGGACCGCTTCACCGTGCCGCGCGCGCGGGTCTCGCCGTCCACCACCCCGGCCGGCCTGGTGAATCAGCTGCGAGCGCTGGAGCCAGGGTCCTGACCCGAGGCCGGGATGCCCCGCGCGACCGGTGCGGCGCGCATCTCGGGTAGCATGCCGCGGTTCGTCCGAGCATCACGAGGTTGCTGGATCCATGGTGTCCCCCCACGAGCTGGCCGATCCCGAGCTTCGCAGGGATCGGCGCATCGTCGTGTACGGGTTGGGGCTCATCCTGCTGGTGGGTTTCCTGCTCTTCCTGCCCGATCTCGTTCCCGGGTCCGCCCGGCAGGTCGTCTCCGACCTGGCGCACGCCCGGATCGTGTCGGTGGCGCCGGTGCAGAGCGGCGCGCAGCCGACGGCCACGGTGGTGGTGGTGGACGGGGCGGACGCGGGGATGCGCGTGACCGCGGTGCTGCAGGGCCCCAGCAGCCAACTCCAGCTGCCCGACTACCGCGCCGGCGACGAAGTGGTCCTCTCGATCGACCATCAGCCCGGCGCCCCCACCACCTACACGGTGATCGACCGCTGGCGCCTGCCGCTGCTGGGCGTCCTGGCGACCGCGTTCGTGGTGGCGGCCGCGGCGATCGCGGGCTGGCGTGGGCTGCGGGCAGTCGTGTCGCTCGCCCTGACCGTCGGGTTCGTCATCCGGCTCCTGATCCCGCTGCTCCTCCTTGGCTGGAACCCGGTGGTCCTCGCGGTCGTCTTCGGGATCGCCGTGACGGCTCTGAGCTTCATGCTCACCCAGGGGCCATCGCGGACCACGATCGCTGCCCTGATCGGCACCAGCGCAGGCCTGCTGGTCACGGGAATCCTCGCGCTGGCCGTGACGGCAGCCGCGCAGTTCACCTCGGCCCAGGGCTCCGACCAGGTCGTTACGCTCGGGCAGCTGGTGGGCAACCGCATCGACCTCAGCGGGCTGCTGCTGGCCGCGGTGATCTTCGGCGGGCTGGGCGTGCTCAACGACGTCGCCATGAGCCAGGCCGCCACGGTCGAAGAGATCGCCGGCGTCGACCCGACCCTGCGGTCCCGAGACCTGTTCGCGCGGGCCATGAACGTCGGGGTCGCGCACCTGGCGGCCACCATCAACACGCTCGTCTTCGCCTACCTCGGGACGGCGCTCCCGCTGCTGGTGATCCTCGCCATCCAGGTGAGCTCGTTCAGCGCCGCCATCAACCAGGAGGTGATCGCCGTGGAGGTGGTGCGCACCCTGGTCGGCAGCCTCGGGATCCTCGCCGCGGTGCCGCTGACCACGGCGGTCGCCGCGTCCTGGCAGGGTCGACCGGCGGAGCGGCAGGCGCCGGCGGTGGCCGGGGTCGGTGGGCTCGACGGCTGAATCGGCCACCCTCCCCCGACGGGCGACGTTCCCCTGACGGGCGGCGTTCCCCCGACGGGCGGCCACCCTCCCCCGACCGGCGGCGTTCCCCCGACGGGCGCCACATTCCCCCGACCGGTGGTTCGGCTGCCCGGCCTACTGGCGTGGCTCCCGGTCGGCGATCACCGGGAGGTCCGAGCGTGCCCGGAGGTGGAACGCGACCCCGTAGACCTCCTGCGTCACCAGGTCTCGCCTGGGAGCGGCGGTCATGCGCCATTCCTCGGTCCCCAGGCGGATCCAGCGCGCGAGCGGCCGGCCACGGGCGAAGACCCGGTCCAGCAGGTTGAACGCGGCCGGGGGCAACCCGATCAGGCCCTCGCGTGCCGGCGGGCCCACCGACTGGGTGCCGAACCTGGCCACGAACGCGGGGTTGCCGTAGACGACCAGGTGCCCCGGCCCGCTGCAGAGGGCGGCCGGTCTGGTCGCGGCGCCGTCGAGCGCACGCTCGTCCCCGACCTCGTCCCGGCGCTCATCGCCGCGGTCGTCGTCACCCACGGGTCGAGTCGCCCGGCGGCATCTCCAGGCGGCCCGTGCGGGCCACCCGGCCAAGCATACGGGCCGACGGTCGCACCGTGCGCTGCTGCGTCACGCGATCGACGCCGACCAGGCCGAACGTCATCTCGTAGCCGCGGGCCCACTCGAAGTTGTCCAGCAGGCTCCAGTGCACATAGCCGCGGACCGGCACACCCTCCTCGATCAGGCCGTGGAGCGAGGCCAGGCCGCGGGCGATGAACTCCACGCGCTCCGTGTCGTCGGCGGTGGCCACGCCGTGCTCGGTCACGACGATGTCCTTCCCCGGGTACATGCGCGCGGCGCGGCGGACGGTCCACGCGATCGCCTCCGGGCGAAACTCGTACCCCATCTGCGTGGCGCGGACCCCGTCGCTCGCCACGGCCGCGGGCGCCCGGCGCGTTTCGCGGCCGACGACCCACGGCACCACCACCACCTCGATGCGCGGCACCGCCAGCGCCGCGCGGACCAGGGGCGCCACGATGGCCGGCGCGTTCACCCGGACCCGGGTGTACGTCTGCACGCCGATGAAGTCATCCTCGGCGCAGGCCTCCAGGAACGCGTCCTCGTTCATGCGGCGCAGGTACTCGATGACCGGCCGACCGCCCGCGCTGGCCTCCCATTCCTGCATCGAGTGCGTGGCGCCGACGCGCGCGCCCGGGCGCAGCTCCTTCACGGCCGACCGGGCGCGGCGGTGGCCCTCGACGAGCCCGCCGATCGCCTGTCTCCACGAGCCGGCGTCCCGGGTCCCCGGTGGAAAGCCGAGTGCCCCGAGATAGCCGCCGAAGGCCACCACGCCCGGCTCGTTCACGGTGCAGTACCAGTCGACGGCGTCCCCGAGCGCCCCGACCACCCGCCGGCAGTACCGCTCGAACAGGCGAGGAGTCTCCGGTGCGAGCCAGGCGCCGCGGTCGGCCAGCCAGGCCGGCAGCGTGAAATGGTTGAGCGTCACCATGGGGATGAGCCCGTGCGATCGGACGACCTCCACGACCCGCCGGTAGTGGTCGAGCTCGGCCGGGTCGAAGGTGCCGTCGGACGGCTCGATCCGCGCCCACTCCACCGAGAACCGGTACGTGTCGAGGCCGAGGTCCGCCAGCAGCGCGATGTCCTCGGGAAACCGGCGGTAGTGGTCGCAGGCGGCACCGCTCGGCTCCCGGCAGGGCGTGCCCGGCCGGCGTTCCCAGGCCCACCAGTCGCTGTTGGTGTTGTTGCCCTCGACCTGGTGGGCGGCGGTCGCCGCGCCCCACAGGAAGCCGCCGGGGAAGACGAGGTCGCTCACGTGCTGAGCATACCGAGTGACCCGGAGGCAGCCCGTGACCGGACGGCGTCGAGGATCCGCGCCGGCCTGCCGGAGACCGTCCAGCAGGCGGCGGACGCGTACACGACGCCGCCGATCACGTCGACCAGGTAGTGATCGCCCAGGTAGATGATCGCGAACCAGGCGGCGACCGTGCAGGCGAGACGAGCCATCGCGCGCGGCCATCGAGCCCGGCGCCGGGCGCCCGCGTGTCCGCTCCGGAACCTGGGGCCACACGCAGGCGCCGCGCGGTCGTACAGTTCCGGTGCGCGTCCCGGACGGGGATGGGAGCAGGCCATGGGGTTGATCGTGCGTGCGCTCCGGGTGGCGTTCACCTCGATGATCGTCGCGTCGATCGCCTCGGCGGCGTGGGCGGTGGTCGCACGACGCCGATTCGTGCCGCGTGGAGACGCCGACAGCGACGAGATCGAGATCGGCGCCTTCTACGGCGAGCTCGCCTTCCGCAGCACTGCACGGCGGTTCCGGTACGGCCACGTGGTGTGCGGATACGGAGGCGGCGTGCTGGACTTCTCGGCGGCGACGCTCGATCCGGCCGGCGCCCGGCTCGACGTCGTGGCCGTGTATGGGGGCGGCCAGATCATCGTCCCCGAGTCCTGGCGGGTGCGCGTGCGAGCCCGTTCGCTCTTCGGCGGCGTCGCCGACGCGCGCCCCCGCATCGAGCGGCCCGCCGGAGCGCCGGAGCTCACGATCGGCGGGTTCGCCCTCTTCGGCGGGTTCGCGATCCAGCCAGCGGCCCAGGCACCGGCATGCGCGCCCGAAACCGCGCCCGCGGAAGCCACGGCGTGATGTCCGGCGACGATCGCCCTGCCACGCTCGAAGGGAGGGGCCGGCTCATCGAGCCGGGAGACACCGCTGCCCGCCACGATCCAGGCACCGCGGCCGCCGAGGACGATGAGATCGGAAGGGGGGCCGCCGCCGGGACGCCGTCCTCACCGTTGCGGATCGTCCTCGGCGCCGACTCGTTCGCGTTCGAGCTGGGCGGCGGTCGATACCGGCACGCCGCGTATCGCGATCTCGCCACCGTCGCCGTCCAGGCCGGCAGCGTGCTCCTGGTGCTGGGACAGGCTCCAGGGGCCCCGCGTCTCCTGTGCGAGGAGTTCGGCGCCCACGCCGGCACCCTGGCCCGCGAGCTGCGCGACAGACGGCTGCGCCAGCGGCTGGCGGACCGCTTCATCGAGCTGCCGGCGGGTGAGGCGATCGAACTGGTGGAGTACGAGGGGGCGGGAGGGGCGGCCACACCGGCGGCCCGGGCCGGAGTCGCCCAGCTCGCGTATCACGAGCGCGGGTTCGTCCTCGCACCCCTCGACGAGCGCCTGCCGTGGCGGGTCGTGCCGCGCGGGCGGATCGGGCGGGTGGACGTTCGCCCGGATGTTGGCGGCGTGCAGGTCGACGCTGTCGACGATGCCCCGGTCCGGCTGCTCCGGCTCGGAGCTGCCGCGGCGCGCCACGGACAGGCCATGACCGGGCTCCGGGACGCCGCCCTCGCCGATGCCGCGGCCCTGATCGAGGCCCTCATCCCCGACGCGTCGTTCGAGGCGCGCGATCGCGCAGCTTCGCTGCTCGTGGATGGCCGGCCGGCCGATGTCGCTGCCCTCGGTCCCGCGTGGGGGCCGCTCGAGGCCGCCGTCCTGGCCGAGCCGGTCTTCGCCGAGAGCTACCGGGGCCTCGTCGCCAGGGCCGGCGGCCCGTCCTCGATCCGGTGGCTCGCGATGGCGCCCGAGCGGCCCGGCTCGCCGCAGCCGAAGACCTGGTTCCTGGTCGCCCTTCCTGGCAACCTTGTCGCCATGGAGCTCGTCAGCGCAGGAGCGCACGCGACGTACTGCTTCCGGGTGGTGCCTCGCGCGAGCTACGCGGGCGAAGCCCCGGCGGCGATGCGGCGGGCGCTGGACGGTGCCGTTGCGTCGATCAGCCAGACGCTGGTCGACATCCGCTTCCTGCGCGAGCCGATCGGGCTGCCCGGCGCGGCGCTGGCCTCCCCGGACAATGTGCGCTACCGGCTGGCGATCGCCGAGCTGCCCTCGCTCGCCGAGGCCCGCCTGCGGTTCGTGGCCCGGATCGTGCACGATGCTGGTTGGGGGGCCGCGCTGGACGACCTGGGCACCTGGCACGGCTCGTGCCGCGACGACGCAGCGGCTTGGCCCGGACGGGCGGCACAGGAGGCGGCGATCATGGGCCTGGCAGAAGGGCCGGCCACCCCACTCGCGGATCAGCTGGAGGCTCTGCCGGCCAGACCGCCGGCGGGCCAGGGCGGCTGAGTCTTGTTCCCGATCGGTCGGGCAGGCGAAGGAGGTAACGGATGCCGCAGTACAAGCATCCCTGCCCGCACTGCGGGAACTTCATCATGCGCGACGTCGCCGTCTGCCCGTACTGCGGGACCGGCGATCCGTTCGCTCCCGGTCGTTGCCCCAGCTGCCGGGCGGTGATCGAGGACCCGAAGTGGGTGGCGTGCCCGAAGTGCGGCCAGAGCCTGGTGAGCCAGCCGTCGCCGGCGACCAGGCCCGCTGCTCCCGAGGCGGGATCCGGCACCGCCCCGCAGCCAGCGTCGGCGGGTGTCGGGTCATCCGCCGGCACGTGTTCCGCCTGTGGCGCCGGGCTCGCGGCCGGCTCGCGCTTCTGCGCCGTGTGCGGCACCCTGGTCGGCTGACGCCGGCCCGGCGTCTGAGGCCGGCCCCGCGGCCCGTCTCGGCGGCCCGTCAGCCCACCTTCGTGCCGCAGTTCCCGCAGAACCGTGCCCCGGAGGCAAGCTCCGCTCCGCACTGGGTGCACTTCGCGGTTCCCAGCGGCGTGCCGCAGTTCGCGCAGAACTTCTCGGAGCCGACCGGCCGTCCGCAGCTCGGGCAGACCGTCTGCCGTGCGCTGGTATCGCCGGAGAAGACCGTCTGCGCCCGCATCGCGTCGCGCATCTGGCTCAGCTCGACCGAGGTACGCTCGGCCTCCATCTCGGTCGCGAGTTTCGGCGCGCAGCTGACGCACAGGTTCCGCTGATCGTTCCAGCAGGTCTCGTCGACCCAGTTGTTGCAGCGCGGGCACCGCTTGAACAGCTGCATGATCTCGTTCGAGGCCTTCTTGAGCGCCTCGTCACGAGCGCCGCGATCCACCACGTCGCGCGCGGTGTCGGCCACGCGGCTGGCGCCCCAGAGGTTCCCGAAGAGGCCGGACGCCCCCGACAGGATCGTGCCGGCGGTCCCGAGCTGGGAGCGGATGAACTCGCTGCGGTACCCGCTGCCGCAGACGTCGCAGCGGAACTCGAACTGGTAGCCGTTCTCGTCCGAGAGATCCGAGTAGTTCGAGGTGAAGGGGGTGAACCCGGGCATGCCGTCCTCCCTGCGTGACCACGCGTTCCGCCGTTCCCTCCGTGCGACGCCACCGCCATGCTAGCGCGGGCACCGGCCCGCAGGAACACGCTCGGGACGATGACGTGCCGGGGACGCACGCGGGGCGGCCCGCCGGCGTTGCTGCGATACTCGCCCCGTGGAAGACCGGAGTGGCGACACGGCGCCCGAGCGTGTCGGTGACATCCCCCTCGAGCGCATCCGGGAGGCCGCCGCGCGGATCCGGGGCCGCGTCCACCGCACGCCGATGTTCTCCTCGCGGACCGCGGGGCGGATCGTGCGCGACGTCCAGGGCGCGGCGCTGTCGGCGGGACCGGCGGGAGACGGAGAGCCACGCGTCTTCCTGAAGGCCGAGCACCTGCAACTGACCGGCTCGTTCAAGCCGCGTGGCGCCACCAACAAGACGGACCAGCTCACCGACGACGAGCGGCGTCGCGGGCTGATTGCGCTCTCCGCGGGCAACCACGCGCAGGCGGTGGCCTACGTCGCCGCGAGCCGCGGGATCCCGGTAACCGTGGTGATGCCGGCCGGGGCATCGCAGGCGAAGGCGGCCGCGGCGCGGAAGTACGGCGCGGAGGTCGTGCTGTACGGCGAGCACGTGGGCGACGCCTACCGCCACCTCGAGGAGATCCGGCAGGCGCGGGGCCTGGTGTACGTCCACCCGTTCGACGACCCCGCGATCATCGCGGGCCAGGGGACGATCGGCATCGAGATCGTGGAGGATCTCCCCGATGTCGACGTGATCGTGGTCGGCGTGGGCGGTGGCGGGCTGGCGACGGGGATCGCGGCGGCGGCGAAGCAGGTTCGGCCGGGCGTGCGTGTCTACGGGGTGGAACCGGTGGCGAGCAACGCGCTGACGCTGGCGCTGGAGGCCGGACGGGTCGTCGACCTGGACCCGGTCAGCATCGCCGACGGCCTCGGGGCCCCGTTCGCCGGCCCCTGGGTGATGGCGCTCGCGCGGCGGTACCTGGACGGGATCGTCCTCGTCGAGGAGCGCGAGATCGCGGCCGGGGTCCGGTTCGCACTCGAGCGGATGAAGCAGCTGCTCGAGCCGGCGGGCGCTGCCGCCCTGGGGGCCGTGATCTCCGGGCGAATCCCGGTGCGAGACGGCGACACGGTCTGCGTGGTGGGCTCCGGCGGCAACGTGGACCTGGCGCGGCTGCCGGGGATCCTCGCGCTCGCGGAGGACGTGGCGTGGCCCTGAGGAGCAACGGCAGCCCCTGGTCGGCGGCTGCCGGGAGGTGCCCGACCGTGCCGGCGGGGCCACGGCCGTGAGGCGCCGGCGCCTCGCACTGGCCGGCTACGGTGCGGTCGGGCAGGCGTTGACGACCCTGCTGGTCCGGGCGGCCGACGAGCTCGCGGATCGGCACGCGCCCGCGTTCGACGTGACCGCCGTGGCGACGCGCCGGGCGGGCCTCCTGGTCGATCCCTTCGGCGTCGACCAGGAACGGCTGGCGGCGCTGTCGCTCGCCACGACGCCGATCCCACCCGGCAAGTGGCCCGATCTCGCCGCGTTCCTTGCGGATCCTGCCGCGCCGTACGATGTCCTGGTGGAGGTCACCACCCAGTCGCCTCGCGACGGCGAGCCGGCCGCGAGCCACCTCCGAGCCGCGCTCCGGTCGGGACGCGGCGTGGTGACCGCCAACAAGGGCCCCATCGCCTGGCACGAGGCCGAGCTCCGGCGCCTGGCTGCCGCATCGGGCGCCCGGCTCCGGTACGAGGCGGCGCTCATGGACTGCCTTCCCACCCACGCAATCCGCGAGTCGATCGTGCCGGTCGGGCGGGTCGTCTCGTTCGCCGGGATCGTCAACGCCACCACCAACGCCATCCTGTCGGCCATGGCCGAGGGACGGGGTGCCGCCGAGGCGCTCGCCGACGCCCAGCGAGCCGGGCTGGCGGAGGCCGACCCGCGGAACGACACCGAGGGGCACGACGCGGCGTTGAAAGCGACCATCCTCGCCAACCTGCTGCTCGACCCGGCCGAGCCGCTTACGCCCGATGCGGTCGACCGGCGTGGCCTGGAGGCGGTGCCCGGCGCCTGGCCGGCGGAGGCGGCCGGTCGCGGAGCGCGCGTCCGCCTGGTGGCGCGTGGGGAGACGCTGGGGGAGGGCCCGGGCCGCGAGGTGCGCGTCCGGGTCAGGCCCGAGGAGCTGCCGCTCTCCGACTCCCTCGCCACGGTCGGGGGGACGTCGATGGGGCTCCGGATCGAGTCGGAGTACGGCGGTCAGCTCCAGCTCACGCTGCTCGGTGCGCCGGTGGAGGCGACGGCCTACGCGATCCTGATGGACCTGGTCGCGCTGGAGCGAACGCCGCGAGGTTGAGCGCGCCCGGGCTCACGCAGGGCCGCGCCGGCTGACGGCGCCCTCCGCCCGCCGCAGGGGGTCAGTCGACGCCCAGCTCCTCGAGGCGGTCCTCGTCGAACCCCGCGTGGTGGGCCAGCTCGTGGACGAGCGTCAGCCGCACCTCCTCCGCAAGGTCGATCGGGTCGGGAAAGTCCTCCTCGAGCGGCAGCCGGAACAGCGTGATCTTGTTCGGGAGCGGCACCCAGTCCGCGGCGTATTCGGTCGGCGGGACACCCTCGTACAGGCCATAGAGCACCTCACCGGACCGGAGCCCCGCCGTCCGCCGCTGCTCGGCGCTCGGGACGTCGTCGACCACGATCGCGACCTCGTCGAGGATCGGGCGGAGCTGGGGTGGCAGCCCATCGATGGCACGCTCGAGCGCCCGCTCGAAGAACGATTGACCGAACGAGGGCAGGGGGCGGCGGGGGTGGCGACGGGCCTGGCTGCCACGGCGACGGATCGGCATCCGCCTATCCTACGCAGGTGCCTCCTCGCCAGGAGCCGGGCGCGCGATCCGATTGGTCGGCGCCGGACCCGAGCCTCGTCATCCTGCCGGATGCGACCGCCGAGCCCGACTCGCTCGTGGTGCCGATGGACACGGGCGACCGGATCCACTACCTGGATTGGGGCGGCCCGGAGGGCGGACCGGCCGAGCCGCTGGGATCCGGGGCGGCATCACTGCCGCTCCCGCCGCTCGTGCTGGTCCACGGGATCGGCGAGACCGCGTGGTCCTGGGCGCCCATCGCCCGACGCCTGCGGCGGCTGACGCGCGTCATCGCGGTCGACATGCGCGGGCACGGCCTGTCCGACGCGCCGGTCGGGGGGTACGAGCTGCCGTCGCTGGCGATGGACGTGCTGACGGTGATGGTGGCCAACGGCTGGGGCCCAGACGCGTCCGGACCGCCTGCCGTCGTGGTGGGACACGGATTCGGTGCCGACGTGGTCGTGGCCGTCGCCGCGGAGCGTCCCGGGGCGGTGGCGGGACTCGCGCTCGTCGACGGCGGCTGGGAAGATGTCGGACGCAACGCGGGCGACGAACCGGAGCAGGCCGTGAAGGCGCTGGCGGAGCCACCCGAGGTGCTCCGCTCGATGGACGCCTGGCTTGCGGACCGGCGAGGGTTCGACCCGGTGAGCTGGGACGCCGACCAGGAGCGCGCCGCGCGGGCACAGGTCGAACGGCGGCCCGCCGGTCACGTCGTGCCGGTCCTGCGGCGGCACGCCCTGCTCGGGACGGTGACCGCACTGCTCTCCTATCGCCCGGACGAGCTGCTGCCGCTGGTGTCGGCGCCGGTGCTGGTGGCGATCGCGGGGACGTCCGCGGCCGACGACGAGTCGGCGCGCGACCGAGAGCTCGAGCTGGGGGATGCGCTGCGCCTGCCGCGAGGGCCCGTCCGCCTGGTCCGCTACCCATCGGTTGGCCACAACGTGGCGCGCTACGTGCCGGACGCGCTGGCAGGGGAGCTGGGAGCGCTGCTGCGGCTGGTCGGCGGCCGGCGGTCACGCGACACGCAGCCGACGCCACCTCCCGGACCATCGTTCGACCGATCCCGTACCAGCGGGTAATCCGCGGAGCGTAGATCCTGGCCCACCATCCGCACCATGGTTCGCAGAGTTCTTGCCGCTGTCTTCTGGTTCGTGGCCGTGGTGGCCTGGTACGGGTTCGCGTCGTTCGCGTTCGGGCTGCCCGAGGCCGCCGGCCCCGTGGTCGCCATGGCGGTCGCTGCGTTCGTAGCCACCGACCCCCGCCACTGGATCTGGCAGACCCGGCGCGTCCCCCAGTAATAGCATCCGGCGGCCCGCCAGGGCCGCTCCATCGCGCCAGTCGCGGCTCACCCGGCCCGGGCGCCCTGCCGGTCAGCGGCCCTCGAGCGCCGCGTCCTCGTGGACCGCGCCGCCCTCGAGCAGCGTGAGCAGGACCCGCACGTCCCCGAGCGGGCCCGCATCCGGGGCGAAGATGTCGCGGTCCAGCGCCACCAGGTCGGCGAACTTCCCGACCTCGATCGTGCCGGTGACGTCGTCCAGGTGGTTCACGTAGGCCGATCCGATCGTGTACGCCGCCAGCGCGTCGGGCAGGTCGAGCGCCTCGTCGGGCAGCAGCGGCTCGGCCGAGCGGTCCTCGGGCGAGACCCGCGTCACCGCTACCTCCACCTCGGCCATCACGTTCGGCGTGCTGACCGTCCAGTCGCTCCCGCCGGCCAGGATCGCGCCCGCGCGGCGCAGCGAGCGGAACGGATACTGCCGCGCAAACCGGTCGGGCGGCAGGTAGGGCAGGGTCAGCTCGACCATCTGCGGGTCGTTGCACGCCCAGAACGGCTGGATGTTGGCGGTCGCGCCGAGGGTTCGGAACCGGGCCACGTCGGCGGGATCCACCACCTGCAGGTGCGCCAGGTGGTGGCGGTTGTCGCTCGGTCCGTTGGCCCGGCGAGCGGACTCGATGGCGTCGAGCCCCTCGCGCACCGCCCGGTCGCCGAGCGCGTGGAAATGGACCTGGAAGCCCTCTGCATCCAGCCTGGTCACGTATCCCTTGAGCAGCTCGGGGTCCACGAAGCTGATCCCGCGGTTGTCCGTCGAGCGCCCATGACCGTCCAGGTAGGGGTGCAGCATGGCCGCCGTGTAGTTCTCGGCGACCCCGTCCAGCATGATCTTCACGGTCGTGGCACGCAGCCGCCCGATCCCGCCGGTACGGCGCCGCTCGATCATCTCGTCGATCTGCTCGCCGCCCCGCTCGCGCTCCCACCACAGGCCCGCGACGGCGCGCGCCGTCAGCCGGCCCCGTTCGGCCGCCAGGCGGTAGGCCGCCAGGTCGTCCGGTGTGACCCAGGCGTCCTGCCAGGCGGTGATGCCCAGCCGGTGGAGGTACGCCTGCGCCAGCTCGATCCCCTTCGCGCGCTCCTCCACCGTGGCGGGCGGCAGGATGCGCTTGACGTCCTCCATCGCCCCCTCGTGGAGCGTCCCGGTCGGCTCGCCGCTCGTGTCGCGCTCGATCCGGCCGTGGGCGGGGTCGGGCGTTTCGCGGGAAATCCCGGCCGCCGCGAGCGCGCGACTGTTGGCCCACGCGCCGTGCCCGTCCCGGTTGATGAAGAACGCCGGCCGGTCCGGCACGACCGCGTCCAGGTCCTGGCGGCGAGGGGTGCCGCCGGGGAACGCCTCCATGTACCAGCCGTCGCCCAGCACCCAGGGCGTGTCGGGGTGCGCGGCCGCGTACCGGCGGATGGCGTCCTGGTACGCCTCGAGGGAGCGGGGCAGTTCATGGAGCGGGCAGCGCAGCAGCCCCACGCCCGCCATCGACGGGTGCACGTGCGCGTCCTGGAAGCCGGGCAGCAGCGTGCGCCCGGCCAGGTCGATGCGGCGCGTCCGTGGGCCGGCCAGCGCGGACACCTCGCGATCCGAACCGACGGCGGCGATCCGCCCGCCCCGCATGGCGACGGCCGACGCGGTGCGGCCCACGGCATCCATGGTCTGGACCGATCCGCCGACCAGGACCAGGTCGGCGGCGTCATCTCGCGCGTTCATCGACGGGAGGCTCCCTGGGACAGCAGTGGCCCGTAGGTATCCGTGCGGCGATCCCGGAAGAACGGCGACAGCTCGCGGGCCCTGTCGACGGCGTCCAGGTCGATCTCGGCCTCCAGGATCCCCTCGTCCGGACCGAGCTCGGCGAGCACCTCGCCCATCGGCCCGGCCAGGAACGTCCCACCGTAGAACGTGATGGCATCCTCCGTCCCGCATCGGTTCACGGCGAGGACGCAGACGCAGTTGGCGATCGCGTGGCCCCGCATGACGGTCCGCCAGGCATCGTGCGTGTCCACGTCCGGGTACGCCGGCTCCGATCCGATGGCGGTCGGGTAGGCGATCAGCTCCGCACCCTGCAGCGCCGCGATCCGCGCCACCTCGGGGAACCACTGGTCCCAGCAGGTGGGCGTCGCCGTGGGCAGCGCGACGCCGCCCGGCGCCAGGTCCAGCACCGGGTAGCCGGAGTCGCCCGGCGTGAAGTAGAACTTCTCGGTGTACCCGGGCCCGTCCGGGATGTGGCTCTTCCGGGTGCGCCCGAGCAGCGACCCGTCGGGGCCCACGACGACCGCCGTGTTGTAGTTGAGCCCGGGCAGGGCACGCTCGTAGACGGAGCCGACCAGGGTGATCCCAAGGTGCCGCGCGGCGGCCGAGAGCGCCGCCGTGGTCCGGCCCGGGATCGGCTCGGCCCAGGCGAGGAACTCCGCTCGCGCCGGGTACTGCGGGAAGTACTGGCCCGTGAACAGCTCCGGCAGCACCACCAGGACGGCGCCACGGTGCGCCGCCTCCTCGACCATGGCGAGGGCGTGCGCGAGGTTCGCGGCACGATCCTCGCCCATCGCCACCTGGATGCCCGCCACCTGGACGCGCCTGCTCACCGGCCGTCAGCCCTCCACCCGGAGGGTCCGCTGGACGCCGTTCGCGTCGAGGTCGATCAGGAAGCCGCGGAGGATGCCGTGGTTGGCCTCCGAGCCCGCGTTGACGCAGAGGGTCTCGCCGATCTTCCGTTCGCCGCCCGACTCGTGGATGTGGCCGTGGACCCCGAGCACCGGCTTGAACGTCTCGATGGCGCGCCGGACGCCCGTGGAGCCGACCGGCCCGCGCAGCACGTCGCCGGCGCTGATGGTGGGCCGGAGGTCGGGCGACAGGAGCGGCGCGGTGTCGAGCCCGGAGTCGAAGGGAGGGACGTGGGTCATGATGATCGTGTGCCGCGGGTCGCGGACGCCCTTCAGCAGCCCCGACAGCCGGTCGAGGAACTCCTCCTCCGGCAGCTCGCGCGGGGTGGACCAGGGCGTCGGCGAGGACCAGCCCATGCTGACGAGCTGGTGCCAGGGCGTCAGCTCGACCACCTGCTCGTTGACGTTGCGACAGTAGGTGGACGTCTCCAGGACCGGGTCGATCTCGAAGTCGTCGTCGTTGCCGGGCATCAGGTACACCGGCACTCCGGAGCCCTCCAGCCGCTCGGCCGCGAGGTCCATCCACTCGCGGACGCGCCCCGTGATCTTCTCCTCGAAGTGCCGCCGCACCAGGGCCGGGTCGGCCTCCATCGCGGCTCGCTCCTCGGCCGTGACGCGAACCGCGTAGTAGCCGAGGTCCGCGATCGAGCGCTCCAGGTCCGCGAGCTCCTTCTCCGTCCGTGCGACGCGGCGCTGCCCGAGCACGCTCGCGGTCCAGGCCTCGCCGCCGCCCTCGCCCTTGACGACCGCGACCAGCGCCTTGCCGGTGAGGTCGCCCGCGATGACCGCGGCGTCCACCCTGTAGACGTTGGCCCGCATCGCGTTCAGGAACTTGCGCCACGCGCGCTCGGAGGCGTGGATGTCGCTGCACACGTAGAGGCGGAACGGCTTCGCCATCGATCTCCCTGACGACCGGGTGCGCCGGTGCGATGGGGTCGTCGCCGTCGCGCCGGTGTGGGCGGGCCCGCGTCACGGCGCCCGCGTGAGAGGCGCCGGGCGGCGGGATCAGGTCCCGCGCCCGGCGCCGCGTTGCGGCCCGATCAGTCGGGCGGGAGTTCTTGGTACATGAGCGACGTCTCGATGCCGGCCGCCCGGTTGCGGATGGCCTGGAACAGGTAGATCACGGCACCGATCAGGATCAGCGCGACCACGAACGACACGCCCGTCGAGTTGAGGTACGCGAGCGGGGTGGCCTTCGGCGCCGTCAGCGCGTTCCAGATCGGCACGATGCCCGCGAACCAGTACAGGACGAACGCGAAGACCAGCCAGACGATCCCCAGCGCGGGGAGCGCTCCGCCCCAGGGCGCGTCCTTGACGAGGTCGGGGCGGGTGTACCGCGCGAGCAGCGCGTTGAACCCGGGCATGACCCACGTCAGGCCGGACGCGAAGATGCTGAACCACGCCGTGGAGATCAGGTTGAGCTTGCCGTCGCTGGACGCCGCGAGCGGGCCCAGGATCGGGAAGTTCTGGCACAGCGCGAAGAACGCCGCGACCACCAGCGCGGCCAGGATCGCGTTGGCGGGGGCATGCAGCCGCTCGGAGATGGCCCCGAACCACTCCGGCACCTGCCGGTCCAGGCTCCAGGCCAGCTGCACCCGGCTCAGGAAGACGATGTACACGGGGCACAGCAGGAACGGGAACAGCGTCACGGCGAGGCTGACGATCGTCCACAGCGGCCACAGGCCGGGGTTCGCGACGGCGCCCGCCAGGGGCATCGAGGCCGGCTGGCCCATGGGCAGGGCCGGGCTGGAGATGTAGCCCCAGAAGGCACCGCCCCATCCGACCTGGCCGTCGATGCCGAGCCGGCCGGCGATGAAGTCCGTGTACACGGAGTTCATCAGCACGCCGATCACGAGCGCGCCGAGGAGCGCGATCAGCACGGTGCGGCGGACGTTGCCGCGCACCTCGCCGGCGATGTACGCGGAGTACTGGAACCCGATGTACTGGAACAGGAGTACCGACGCCATCAGCATGAAGACGGCCGGGGTGAAGTCCACACCGCCGTTCGCCGTCAGCAGCCCGGCCTTGTTCGCCGCGGCGGCGAGCTGGTCGACCGTCACGCCGCCGGTGTACTTCGGCAGGTTGTTCGCGAACGTCGTGGGGTCGATGGCGACGAGCCCCAGCACGAACATCAGGACGCCCGCGATCAGGCTGAGAATCGCCAGGCTGGTGATGATGCGGTGGAACCGCCGGGTCGGCTGGAAGACCACCAGCGCGACGAGCGCGAGCACGAGCAGCGCGGCGATGAAGCCGGGCACGCCGGTCACCGCGCCGGTGGAGTCGGTGAACCAGCTGTTCGCGCCGGAGAAGAAGCTGTTCCCGGTGCCGATCCCGATGATCCGCGCCGTGATCTGCAGGTTCCTCACCACGATCGGGACCTCGAAGGCGATGATCCCGAGCGACGCGAACGCCAGCGTCCAGCTCTCCAGCCAGCCGATGAACGGTCCCACCCGCGGGACGATGCGGCTGGTGAACACGTAGTCGCCGCCCGACCGAGGCATCACGCTCGTCAGCGAGGCGAAGATCAGGGCGAGCACCACGCAGAAGACGCCCACGACGATCGCGGCGACGCCGTAGGTGGTGAACGCGCCGAGGGTGCCGACCGCGATGCCGGGTAACGCGTAGAACACCGGGTACCAGCCCAGGCCGACGCCGATGAACGCCGCGGTGTTGAAGAACAGGGCGTTGACGACGCTCACCTCGCGCACCAACCCGGACGACTGGCGCGTGAAGAGCGTCTTACCCGAGGTGCCGGCAGCCATGGGACGCAGGGCCTCCTCTTCGGCTCTGCGACCGCCGACGGTGACCCCGCCGCGGTCGCCGTGACCCATCGCCGTCGCCCGCGCGGGCGCTGGCGCACGCCCGGGGCCCGGGACGCGGCGCGAGTATACTCGCCGCCACCGTGCCACCTCGCAGAACCGTCCCCCGGGTGACGCAATTCGCATGACAGACCCCCGATGACCGCGTATTTCGCATGACGGCCGCCGGCGAACCGATCTCGGCGGGCCAGGTGCGCACGCTCGACGACCCGCTCGACGAGGCCATGCGGATCGTGGAGCTCTGCGAGCGCAGCGGCCTGGTGGTCCGCCTGATGGGGGGCCTGGCGTTCCACGCGAGGGCCGCCGACTGGACCGCACGCGTCGGCCGGGCGCGCCGTGACATCGACCTCGCGACGAGGAGCCGCGACCGCAAGGGCGTCTCCGAGCTCCTGGGCCGCGAGGGCTACGTGGGCGACCGGCAGTACAACGCGCTGTACGGGCACAAGCAGCTGTACTTCGTCGACCCGGCGCACGACCGGCCGGTGGACGTGCTGGTCGACCGGCTGGAGATGTGCCACCGGATCGAGTTCGGCCCGCGGCTGGAGGTGGACCGGCCCACGCTGCCGCTCACGGAGCTGCTCCTCTCCAAGCTGCAGATCGTGCAGATCAACCGCAAGGACGTGATCGACGCGCTCGCCCTGCTCGCGGAGTACCCGCTGGGCGAGCACGACCGGGACACCATCAACGTGCCGCGGATCGTCGAGCTCACCTCGAACGACTGGGGCTGGTGGCGGACGGTCACCGGGAACATCGCCAGGCTGGAGGACTTCGTCCGGGTCGACCTGCGGCCGGCCGAGCTCGATTTCGGGCGCCCGCATCACCACGACGTGCTCCATCAGCTCGCCGCGCTCCGGGTCGCGATCGACGCGGGTCGGAAGTCGGCGAGGTGGAAGATCCGGGCCGGGGTGGGCGACAAGGTCAGGTGGTACGAGGAGCCCGAGGAGGTCGGCCACGGGCGGGAGTGACGCCCGGACGGCGCCCGCCAGTCTCGACGGCCTCCGAGTCGGTGTCGCCCAGCTCGCGCCGCGAGTCGGCGACACGAGCGCGAACCTCCGCCTGGCGGGACGGGTCCTCCGCCGTGCGGCGTCGCGTGCCCTGGACCTGGTGGTCTTCCCGGAGTGCTTCCTCCACGGGTACGCGCTGGGACCCCACCCGGCAACCAGCGCCGAGACCGTGGACGGCGGGGGACCGCGGGCCCTCGCCGCACTGGCCGGCCGGTACGGCGTCGGCATCGTGGCGGGGTTCATCGAGTCGAACCCCGGTGAGGCGCGCCGCCCCTGGAACAGCGCGCTGCTGGTCGACCGGGGCGGCCGGGTCGCGGGCGTGTACCGGAAGACGCACCTGTACGGCGAGGAGCCCTCGGCGTTCGCGGCCGGGGACGCGTACCCGGTGTTCGACCTGCAGCTCCGGAGCATGGGACCGGCCGTCCGGGTCGGCGCCTGTATCTGCATGGACCTCGAATACCCGGAGGTGCCCCGTCTCCTGGCGCTCGGTGGGGCGCAGGTGATCGCCGTTTCCTCGGCCGACATGGAACCGTTCCGGGCGCAGCAGGCCGCCAACCTCGTCGGCCGTGCGATCGAGAACAACGTGTACGTGGCGCTCGCGAACACCGCGGACCGCCGCCCGGACGTGGTCTTCTTCGGCGAGAGTGGCATCGCGGCGCCGGACGGGTCGGTCGTGGCCGCCGGGTACCTCCGCCCGCGCCTGGCCGTCGCCGAGCTGCGCGACGCCGCGGTCGAGGCTTCGGGTGGCTTCGGCTCCTACCTGCGCGGCCGGCGACCCGAGACCTACGGGGCGCTGCTCCAGGCCCGCTGACGCCTGCCGCGCAGTGCCGCGGCCCGCGCCCGTCGTACCATGTCGCCGTGGACATCGGTCTTCTGCTCGTGGTGATCCTGATCGCGGTCTTCGTGTGGCGCGGTCCAAAGACGCTGCCCCAGCTGGGCAGGATGTTCGGCGAGGGCGTACGGGCGGTCCGCCGAGAGGCACGACGCGACGGCGACCACGCCGATGACGACGCGTCGTCGCCACCGGAGACCGGCGGTCGCTGATCTCGTGGAACGGCTGCCCGAGCACGTCCGCGCCCTTGTCACCGAGATCGAGACCGAGATCGGCGAGGACGGGGCCGAGCCCATCGAGCTGGGCGAGCCGACCCCGGCCGAGATCATCGAGGGTCGGCCGGCCGGACCGGATGGGCAGGCGCCCCGGCTGGAGGGCGACGCGTTCGCGGTCGAGGCGGCGGTCCGGCAGATCCTGACCGAGATCGGCGAGGACCCTGATCGCCCGGGGCTCGCGGCCACGCCCCGGCGCGTCCACCGGATGTACGCGGAGCTGACGGCCGGCTACCACGTCGACCCCGCGCGGCTGGTCAACAACGCCATCTTCGACGTCGACTACAGCGAGATGGTGGTCGTCAGGGACATCCCCTTCTACAGCCTCTGCGAGCACCACCTGCTCCCGTTCTTCGGGAACGCCGCGGTCGCGTACATCCCGAAGGGGCGCGTGATCGGACTCTCCAAGATCCCGAGGATCGTCGAGATGTACGCGCGACGACTCCAGGTGCAGGAGCGCATGACCCAGCAGATCGCCAACTTCCTGATGGAGACGCTCGATCCGATGGGCGTCGGCGTGGTCCTGGAGGCCACCCACCTGTGCGCGGTGATGCGGGGGGTCAAGAAGAGCGGGACGGTCATGACGACCAGCGCGGTGCTCGGCGTCTTCCGGCGGCGCGACCGCACGCGGGCGGAGTTCTTCTCCCACCTCGAGCGCCGCCCGCCGGGGGAGTGACGGCAGGCTCCGCGGTCGCATGCGGCCGCATGCGCGGTCGCCTGGCCGGCGCCGTCCGCCGCGGGCCCGGCCGCGTGTCTCCCCGCCCGACGTATGATGCGCGGCGATGAACAGGCGACAGTCCGCCCGACGATGACCGAGCGCCCCATCAAGGTCCTCATCGCGAAGCCCGGCCTGGACGGCCACGACCGCGGCGCGAAAGTGCTGGCTCGCGGGCTGCGGGACGAGGGGTTCGAGGTCGTGTACACCGGGCTCCGGCAGACGCCCGAGATGATCGCCTCGACCGCGCTCCAGGAGGACGTCGACGTGGTCGGGCTGTCGATCCTCTCCGGCGCGCACATGACTCTGCTGCCCAAGATCTGCCGGGCGCTGCGCGAGGAAGGGCTCGGTGACGTCCTGGTGACCGCCGGCGGGATCATCCCCGACGACGACATTCCCGCGCTGGGCGAGGCCGGGGTGCGGCGCGTGTTCGGGCCCGGAACCACGATCGGCGAGGTCGCGGAGTACCTGCGCGCGAACGTCCGCCCGCGCGACGCGGCGTGATGGCACAGGGGCCCCGCCGCGGCCTCGCGGCGGGGGCCGCGCGCAAGACGCTCGCCACGTGACCGCGGCCGCCCGCGGCACCGAGCTGGCGGAACGTGCGCGGGCGGGTGACCGCCGGAGCCTGGCCCGCCTCCTCACGGAGATCGAGGATCGGACGCGCGTCGCCGAGGCCGCCCTGCGGATCCTCTACCCGCGGACCGGGGGCGCGCATCTCGTGGGCGTGACCGGGGCACCGGGGGCCGGCAAGAGCACGCTGGTCGCGTCGCTCGTCCGGGCCGTTCGTGCGTCGGGACGACCGGCCGCCGTGCTCGCGATCGACCCGTCGAGCCCCATCACCGGCGGCGCCATCCTGGGTGACCGGATCCGCATGCAGGAGCATGCGGGCGACCGGGATGTCTTCATCCGGTCGATGGCCTCCCGCGGGCACGCGGGAGGGCTCGCCGCCGCCTCGGTCGACGCCGCCGTCGCGCTCGACGCCGCGGGGTTCCCGGTCGTCTTCCTCGAGACCGTCGGGGCCGGACAGAGCGAGGTCGAGGTCGCATCGATCGCCGATACGACCCTCGTGGTGGAAGCGCCGGAGATGGGCGACGAGGTGCAGGCGATCAAGGCCGGCCTGCTCGAGGTGGCCGACATCGTGGTGGTGACCAAGGGCGATCGCCCCGGCGCGCAGCGAACCGCAGCCCAGCTCCGGGCCATGCTGACGATCGGGGCGAGCGACGAGGCGGAGGCAATCCACCGCGCCGAGGCCCGCGGCCGCCGCCGGCCGAAGCGGCCCCAGGTGCTGCTGGTGACCGCGCCGACGGGGGAGGGGATCCCGGAGCTTCTCGAGGCGCTCGATCGGCGGGCCGGCGAGCGGGAGCCCGCGGCGCTCCAGTCGGCGAGGATCGCCCGCGCCGCCGCTCAGCTCGACGCCGTCCTGGCCGAGCGGCTGCGGGCCCGGCTGCACGCTCCCGGCCACGCGGCGGAGCTGGTCGCGATCCTGCGCTCGATCGCGGGCCACGAGATCGACCCGTACGCGGCCGCCGATCGGCTCATGGAGCGGCTGGAGGGCGAGCGGGATCGGCTGCGCGGCGAGCAGGACCGGCTCGGGGAGACGGCCGGCCGGTCCGCGCAGGGCGTCGGACCGACCTGACGGGGGCCATCGCGCGTGCAGTACCCTTCGAGTCCATGAGCATCAGGACGGTCCTCGTCTGCGGCGCGGGGCTGATGGGGCACGGCATCGCCCAGGTCTGCGCGGTCGCCGGTCACGACGTCTTTCTCTTCGAGCCCGACCGGGCCCGGTCGGAGGCGGGCCTGGCACGGATCGCGGGGAACCTCGAGCGGGCGGTCCAGAAGGAGCGGATGACCGCGCAGGGGCGCCAGGCGGCGCTGGCGCGGATCCGCATCGCCGACGCCCTCGGCGGAGCGGTCGCGCAGTGCGACCTGGCCGTGGAGGCCGTCTTCGAGGACGAAGCGGTCAAGCGGTCGCTGTTCGCGGAGCTCGACCAGCGTGCCCCGGAGCACACCATTCTCGCCTCGAACACCAGCTCGATCAGCATCACCCGGCTGGCTGCCTCCGTGCGACCGGCCAGGCGGGCGCGGTTCATCGGCATGCACTTCTTCAGCCCCGTGCCCGTGATGCCCCTGATCGAGCTCGTGCGCGGCGCCGAGACCTCCGAGCAGGCGGAGGCGGATATCCGTGGGCTGGCAGCCGACCTGGGCAAGCAGGTGATCGTCAGCAAGGATCGGCCGGGTTTCGTGGTGAACCGGGTCCTGATGCCGTACCTGGTCGAGGCTATGCGTGCCTATGAGGAAGGGCTCGGCACCCTGGAGGACATCGACGCCGGCGTGCGCCTCGGACTGAACCACCCGATGGGACCGCTCGAGCTGGCCGACTTCATCGGGCTCGACGTTTGCCTGCACGTCATGGAGGTCCTGTACGCGGGCTTCCACGAGCCGAAGTTCGCGCCTCCGCCGATCCTCCGGCAGCTGGTCGATGCGGGGTACCTCGGCCAGAAGTCGGGTCGCGGCTTCTACACCTACCCGCGCCCGCCCAGGACGTAGCGGCAGAGGAGCGGCCGGGTGTTCGACGGCGCGCTCAGCGACGAGGAGCGGCTCCTCCGCGACACGGTCCGTGACTTCGCGGCCGGAGAGCTCGCTCCCGGGGCGGCGGAACGCGACGAGCGGGAGCACTATGAGCGGCGCCTCTTCGACGCGATGGCCGGGCTCGGCCTGACGGGGGCGCCCTTCCCGGAGACGATCGGCGGCGGCGGCCTCGCGTACCGGGCATGGACGCTCGTCATGGAGGAGCTGGGGGCCGTCGACATGGCCATGGCCGTGTCGCTCAGCGTGCACGTCCTGTCGCAGGCGCCCGTGGTCCGGTGGGGGACCCCGGAACAACACGAGCGCTGGCTCGCGCCGATGCTCCGCGGGGAGCGCATGGGCGCCTTCGCGCTGACCGAGCCGAACGCCGGGTCCGACGCGGCAGCCATACGCCTCCGGGCGACGCGGATCGGGCCGGCGGACGCGCCCGCGGCCTACCGGCTCGACGGCACCAAGATCTGGATCAGCAACGCGCCCGAGGCCGAGCACTACCTGGTCTTCGCCACGCTCGATCCCGAGGCCGGGCCCTCCGCGATCACCGCCTTCCTGGTCGAGAAGGGCACCCCGGGGTTCGAGTTCGGCCGCAAGGAGCGCAAGCTCGGTATCCGGGCCAACCCCGCCTCCGAGCTCGTGTTCCACGGCGCCGAGGTGCCGGCGGCCAACCGGCTCGGCCGCGAGGGCGAAGGGTACCGGATCGCCCTTTCCTCGCTCGGCGAGGGGAGGATCTCGATCGCCGCCGCCTGCACGGGCATCGCACGGGCCGCGCTGGAAGCTGCGGCACGGTACTGCGCCGAGCGGCAGGCGTTCGGTGGCCCGCTCACGGACCAGCAGGGCGTGCGGTTCATGCTCGCGGAGATGGCGCAGCAGGTGGCCGCGGCCCGGGCGTTGACGCGTGCCGCCGCCGAGGCGAAGGACCGCGGCGAGCCGATCGCCGAGGCGTCGTCGCTCGCGAAGTGGACGGCGTCGGACGCGGCGATGCGCGTGGCGACCGATGCGGTGCAGCTCTTCGGCGCGGCCGGATACAGCCGCGAGAACCCGGTCGAGCGCTACCTGCGCGACGCGAAGGGCGCGCAGATCTACGAGGGCACCAACCAGATCCATCGGTTGATCGTGGCCGAGCAGTTGCTGCGGGGGCTCGGCCTGGGCGGCTGAGCCCCCGACTTCCCCGGGGCCGGGCGGACGCCGTGCCCGCCCCGCAGGCGGCGAGCGTGCCGCCCTGGACGCGCTAGCATGCCCCGATGGGCAGCCAGCCGTTCTCGCCGGACGGGCCGTCCGGCCGTGTCTTCGTCGTGTCGGCCACGCGCACACCGATCGGCAGGTTCGCGGGCAGCCTCGCCGACATCCCCGCCACCCTCCTCGGCGGGATCGCCATCCGCGCCGCCGTGGAGCGCGCGCGGGTGCCTCCCGGGTCGGTCGAGGAGGTGCTGATGGGGCAGGTGCTCCAGGCCGGTGCCGGACAGGCGCCCGCGCGCCAGGCCGCCCTGAAGGCCGGCCTCCCGGACGGCGCCAGCGCCACCACGATCAACCGGGTCTGCGGTTCCGGCCTGAAGTCGATCATGCTGGCGGCCGCCGAGATCCGCGCCGGTGACGCGGAGGTGGTGGTGGCCGGCGGCATGGAGAGCATGAACCAGGGGCCGTACCTGCTCCCGAAGGCGCGCTTCGGGTACCGCCTGGGGACCGGCGAGCTCCTCGATGCCACCGTGTCCGACGGCCTCTGGTGCTCGATCGAGGCGTGCCACATGGGGACGCACGCCGAGCGTGTGGCGGCGCACTCGGGTGTCAGCCGCGAGGACCAGGACCGGTTTGCGCTGGAGAGCCACCGGAAGGCGATCGCCGCCATCGACGCTGGGCGCTTCGACGAGGAGCTCGTCCCGGTGCCGATCCGGCGTGGCCGCGAGGAGGTGCTCTTCACGACCGACGAGGCGCCCCGGCGCGACACGACCCTGGAGGCGCTCTCGCGGCTTCGACCCGCCTTCGACCTGCCGGCCGGGGAGGACGCCGCGGCGGACGGTGTGGGTTCGGTCACGGCCGGGAATGCGCCGGGCATCACCGACGGCGCCGCCGCGACCGTGGTCGCGAGCGAACGGGCGGTCGAGCGGTACGGGCTGACCCCGCTGGCGCGGATCGTGGGCTACGCGCAGGCCGAGGTCGAGCCGAAGTGGCTCTTCCTCGCCCCGGTCGCCGGGGTCCGGCGCCTGCTGGACCGCGTGGAGCTGCCGATCGGGGCGTTCGACCTGGTCGAGATCAACGAGGCGTTCGCGGCCCAGGTGCTGGCGGACGGGCGCGAGCTGGGCTTCGACTGGTCGAAGGTGAACGTCAACGGCGGGGCGATCGCGCTGGGACACCCGATCGGCGCCAGCGGCGCACGGATCGTCGCGACGCTGCTGCACGAGCTCCGGCGGCGCGCCGGCCGTTACGGGCTGGCGACCCTGTGCCTGGGCGGCGGGGGCTCGGTGGCCATGGCGTTCGAGCGCGTCTGAGGAACCGCGCCGCCGGTATCATCCGCGCGTATTCCCCGCCGGAGGAGCGCATGCGCCGCGTCGCGATCGTCACCGATACCGCGTCCGATCTCGATCCCGCCGCAGCGGCGTCGGAAGGCATCCACCTCGTGCCGTTGATCGCCATCTTCGGCGAGCAGGAGTTCCGGGCCTCCGTCGACATGTCGGCGCGGGAGTTCTGGGAACGGTTCGCGGCGCCGGGCGCGCCGTTTCCGCGGACCGCGGCGGCCAGCTCGGGCACGTTCCAGGTGACCTTCGAGCAGTGCTTCCGGGACGGCGCGGAGGCGGTCGTGTGCGTCACTGTTGCCGGCACGCTCTCGGCGACCCTCAAGAGCGCGCAGATCGCGCGGGACGCGCTGCCTGACCGCGAGATCCACGTGATCGACAGCTGGGGCGCGAGCATGGTCGTGGGCATCCTGGCCCAGATGGGCGCCGAGATGGCTGATCGCGGGGCCTCGGCCGCGGAGATCGCCGCCGAGCTCGAGCGCCGGGTCCCCGACTGCCGGCTCCTCTTCGTGCTCGACACGCTCGAACACCTGGTGCGGGGTGGACGGATCGGCCGGGGCCGTGCGCTCGTCGGCGCGATGCTGTCCCTGAAGCCGATCATGACCATCAACGAGGGGATCGTGGACATCGTGGATCGGCCGCGCACCAGGTCGAAGGCGCGCCAGCGGATCATCGAGCTGATCACCGCCCGCCCGGTCGAGCGGATCGCGATCCTGCACACGCCGCACACGGAGGACATCGAGGGGTTCCGCGACGAGCTCGCACGCGCGACGGGCATCCCCGGTTCGACGCTCACGCCGCAGTTCATCGGCGCGTCGATCGGCCCCCACGTCGGGCCCGGCGCGTACGGCGTCGCGGTTCTCTGGCGGCACGAGTAGCCGCCGGGGGCGAGTAAGCCGCTGCGAGCAACCGGCCGCTCCTTCGGGGAGCCGGCAGCGCGCCGGACGTCCGCCCTCCATGGGGCCGTCCGGCTCTTCGAGATCCCGCCACCCGGCGTATAGTCGCCGCCAAGACGACCATGCGACCACGCACCGGCGCCCTATGGGTCTGTCCTGCCAGACGGGCGGGCCGGGCGAGTCCCAGTCCGTCGCAGGGCGTCGGTCATGGAGGACGTTCGCCAGATGGCGACAGAGCAAGTCGGCGTGATCAACCCCTGGACGGTCGCCCAGCAGCAGTTCGATCTCGCCGCCGAGAAGCTGGGGCTGGATCCGGGACTGCGCAAGGTGCTCCGGGAGCCCCGGCGCGAACTCACCGTGCACTTCCCGGTCAAGATGGACGACGGGACCGTGCGGGTGTTCACCGGGTACCGCGTCCAGCACAACCTCGGCCGGGGACCCGCCAAGGGCGGCATCCGGTACCACCAGGACGTCTCGCTCGACGAGGTCAAGGCCCTCGCGATGTGGATGACCTGGAAGTGCGCGGTGGTGGGCATCCCCTACGGCGGCGGCAAGGGCGGCGTGATCGTCGACCCGAAGCAGCTCTCGCGGCGCGAGCTCGAGGGGCTGACCCGGCGCTACGCCACCGAGATCAGCATCATCATCGGCCCCGAGCGCGACATCCCCGCGCCTGACGTGAACACCAACGCCCAGACCATGGCCTGGATCATGGACACGTACTCGATGCATGTCGGGTACACCGTGCCGGCCGTCGTCACGGGCAAGCCGATCAGCCTGGGCGGCTCCGAGGGCCGCAACGAGGCCACGGCACGCGGCGCGGTCTACTGTGTCGTCGAGGCGGCGAAGCATCTCAAGCTCGACCTGCACGGCGCGAAGGTGGTCGTCCAGGGCTTCGGCAACGCGGGTTCAATCGCGGCGCAGCTGATGGGCCTCGAGGGCTCCACCGTGATCGCCGTCTCCGACTCGCAGGGCGGCATCCACAACGAGCAGGGCCTCGACATCGAGCGCGTGATCAGCTGGAAGCAGGAGCACGGCACCGTGGTCGGGTTCCCCGGCGCGAAGGCCGTCTCGAACCAGGATCTCCTGGAGATCCCGTGCGATGTGCTGATCCCGGCCGCGCTCGAGAACCAGATCACCGCCGAGAACGCCGCCCGCATCCAGGCCAGGATCGTGGCCGAGGCCGCCAACGGCCCCACCACGCCCGAGGCCGACGCGATGCTGTACGAGCGCGGGGTCTTCCTGATCCCGGACATTCTCTGCAACGCCGGCGGCGTGACTGTCAGCTACTTCGAGTGGGTCCAGGACCTCAACCGGGACCACTGGAGCGAGGCGATCGTCAACGAGAAGCTCAAGGGGATCATGACCAAGGCCTTCGACGAGACGTTCGCGCTCGCGGAACGGCACGAGGTCAACATGCGGACCGGCGCGTACCTGCTCGCCGTCGACCGCGTCGCGCAGGCGACCGCCCTGCGCGGGCTGTACCCCTGATCGCGATGCGGCCCTCCGGGGCCGCCTGACGCCGACACACCGACCGCCGCCGGCCAGCCCGGCGGCGGTCGCTCGTCCGGGCCGGGATGGCGTACGCCGCCGGCCGGCGTCTTCGCCGGTGCTACCATCCGCCACGATGCTCGATCACGAAGAGAAGTTCCTGTTCAAGGAGGAGATCCTCCAGCTCTCGAACGCCCTGGCGGAGCCCGGTGCGCTGGACAACGTCGAGGATCTCCTCACCGACGTCATCACCAGCCCCCGGTTCGACTCCGAGGTGTTCACGCTCGAACGCTCGCTGCAGGTCATGCTCGGCCCCCGCGCTGGCACCACCCTCGTGGGGCTCCTGACCGTCGCGCCGGAGGTCTTCGACGAGGTGGCGGAGGTCCGGATCTCGCCCGAGGTCCAGGAGCGACTGGTGGCGTGGCGCGCCCGGTTCGGCCTCGCCATCGACAACGCGCTGAACTTCCTGAACAACCCGGACGGGATCCAGGGGCACAACTTCAGCACGCAGATCGTCCACGTCGATGACCGCCGCGTGCTGCAGGGCCGGCTGACGCTGGTGCGCTACAACAACGAGCCGCAGTTCTTCGTTGCGGACGCGAGCGTGCTCTACAGCCTGGTCGCCGATGTGCTCGAGCGGCTCGGCCCCCACAGCGAAGTGGACACGGTGGACTCCGACACGGTGACCAGGCTCAAGGACGCGATCGCCCTCGTCGAGCGCCGGGCAGTTCCGCGCGAGCGCGCCTGAACCGATCCGTGCGGCGAACCTATGCCGCCCGCGTCCCCGCAGGACCGACCCGGCGAATCGATGCGGGTGGCCGCGTGACCGGCCCCGGCCATGCCGGCGTCCGCCGCATCTACCTGGCCGCCACCGGGATGAACCGGGGAAAGACCACGACGTCGCTCGGCCTGCTCGCCGCTCTCATCGGCCGCGGGCTGGCCACCGGGTTCACCAAGCCAGTGGGCCAGCGGTATGCGATCGTGGATGGCATCCCGGCCGACGAGGACGCGATCCTGGTGCGGGCGGTCTACGGGCTCCCCGACTCCCTCTCCGTGATGAGCCCCGTGCACATCCCCCGCGGCTTCACGCGTTCGTACATCCGTGGCGAGGTGGTCGAGGACCTGGGGACGCGCATCCTCGAGGCGTTCCAGGTCGTGTCGGAGGGCCGCGACATCGTCCTGGTCGAGGGGACCGGCCACGCCGGCGTCGGCGCGGTCATCAGCCTCTCCAACGCCGAGGTGGCGCGGATGCTCGGCGCGCCCGCCGTCATCGTCAGCGAGGGTGGCGTGGGCCGTCCCATCGACGAGATCGTCCTCAACCGTGCGCTGTTCGCCCGACACGGCGTGGAGGTGGTCGGAGCGATCGTGAACAAGGTGGACGTCGAGGCGCAGCCCTCGCTGCCGGCCGTGCTCGAGGCCGGGCTCGCGCGGCACGGGATCCCGTTGCTCGGCGTGCTGCCGTTCCGTCCGTTGCTGTCCAACCCGACGTTGTCGATGCTCTGCCAGCAGCTGCGGGGGGAGCTGCTTCACGCCGGCCCGGACCTCGATCGCCCCATCGAGCGGATCGACATCGGCGCGATGCAGGCAGGCCACCTGCTGGATCGCCTGGGACCCGGGAGCCTCCTGATCGTGCCCGGCGATCGCGAGGACCTGGTGCAGGCGCTGGTCACCGTCACCCTGATGGGCCGGCCCGGCGGAGGGCGCGAGAGCCCGGCAGGCATGGCTCGAGCTGCCGACGCCGCCGCCATCGACCCGCCCGCCGATACCGCCGCCCGGCCGGACGTCGTCGGGCTCGTGCTGACCGGCGAGCACGCACCCCCGGCGCGGGTGGTCGCGGCGATCCGCTCCGCCGACCTCTTCGCGTTCCGTGTCGCCGAGGACACGTACCGTGTCGCCTCCGAGGTGCACGACCTGCTGGTGAAGACACACCCGGAGGACCGCGAGAAGATCGAGCTGATCCAATCCCTCGTGGCCGAGCACCTCGACGTCGATCGCATCCTCGATCTGGCGGTTCCCGCGGGGCAGGTCGACCGACACCGGATCGCCGGGGGCACGCCGGGGCGCCGTCCTCCCCCGGTCAGCCGATCGGCCAGCAGTCGATCAATCGAGCGGACGGAAAGCGGACCGCCAGGCTGAGCAGGGCGGGCCTGTCGACGGTCGCCAGCTCCTCGAGCGTCGCCCGGTCCGCGACGCTCACGTAGTCGGGACGCGCCAGCGGCACCTCTGCCAGCACTTCCCGCATCAGCCACCGCAGCCGTTCGGCGTCGCGCTCCCCGCGCCCGTACCCGTCCGCCGCCGCTCGCAGCGCCCGGTGCAGCACCGGCGCCGCCGCCCGCTCCCCGGGAGACAGGTATGCATTCCGCGACGAGAGGGCAAGTCCGTCCGGGTCGCGAACGGTGGGAACCACGACCAGGCCCACCGGCAGCCCCAGGTCGCGAACGACCCGTTCGACCACCGCCACCTGCTGCCCGTCCTTCTGCCCGAAGTACGCGAGATCGGGCCGGACCAGGTCGAACAGGATCGTGACCACCGTCGCGACACCGCGAAAGTGTCCCGGCCGTGCGGCGCCCTCCAGCACCGTGCCCAGCGTTCCCGGGTCGACCGCCGTCGTGTGACCCGGCGGATACATCGAGCCCACGGCGGGTGCGAAGACGAGGTCCACCCCGCTGGCCTCGCACGCCCGCAGGTCCGTCTCGAGGTCACGCGGATAGCGCTCGTAGTCCTCGCCGGGGCCGAACTGCGTCGGGTTCACGAAGATGCTCACCACCACCGACGCGCACTCGCGCCGGGCCCGGTCGATCAGCGCCAGGTGCCCGGCGTGCAGGGCGCCCATGGTCGGCACCAGCCCGACGGGGGACGGCAGGGCGGCGCGGGTTGCCGCGAGGGAGTGCCGGTCTGTGGCGATGCGGACGGCCCGGGACGACTCGCCCGGGCGAGGAACGACCTCCACGGCTCAGGGTCGCGCCGGCTACAGGTCGCGGTCGAGCGGGATCGCGAACGGCGCCGCCGGCGCGCGGTCGAGCTCCCCGCGCCCGAGCGCCTCGTCCAGGATCGCCTGGTCCATCGTGCTCGACTCTGCGGCACCGGGGAACGTCCCGGCCACCACGTCGGATGCGTATGCACGCGCCGCCTCGAGGATCGTCTCCCTCAGGTGCGCGTACGGGCGCGCGTGCCGCGGCACGAACGATCCGAGGCCGAGCAGGTCGGTCACCACCTGCACCTGGCCGCTGCAGCCCGGGCCCGCGCCGATCCCGATGGTCGGGATGCGGAGCCGCTCCGTGATCGCGGCCGCGAGCGGCTCCGGCACCAGTTCCAGCACGATCGCGAACGCGCCCGCCTCCTGGACGGCGATCGCATCGGCCAGCAGCCGCTGCGCCGCCTCTCTCGTCTTGCCCTGCACGCGGACCTTGCCGCCCATGCCCAGCTTGGCCTGCGGCGTCCAGCCGATGTGTCCCATGACGGGGATGCCGGCGCGAACGACGGCCTCCATGTTCCGGGCCGACCGAACCCCGCCTTCGGCCTTGACCGCCTGTGCTCCCCCCTCGCGCAGGAACCGTCCCGCGTTCTCGCGGGCTTGATCGGGGGTCTCGTACGAGAGGAACGGCAGGTCCGCGACCACCAGCGCGCGTTCCGAGCCGCGGACCACGGCCTTGGTGTGGTGCAGCATCTCCTCCATCGAGACCCGGAGCGTCGACTCGTAGCCGAGCATCACCTCGGCGAGCGAATCGCCGACGAGCAGCATCGGCACGCCGGCCTCGTCGAGGATCCTGGCGGTGGGGTAGTCGTAGGCGGTCAGCATCGGGATCCGCTGGCCGTCGGCGTACAGCCTGGCGATGTCCTGGATCGTCAGCCGTGCGCTGCTGCTCGTTGCGCTCATTGCCGCACCTCCGTGGCTGACGCCGATGCTGCCACATCCCTGGGATCTGCCGGTTCGCCGGCCGCGAGCAGCGCCGCCACCCGGTCGAGCAGCCGGTCGGCGACGTCCCGCTTGGACATGAGTGGCCACGGTTCCGGGGCACCTCCCGGGGTCACGATGGTGACCCGGTTGGTGTCCACCCCGAAGCCGGCGCCGGGTTCCAGCACGTCGTTGGCGACGAGCAGGTCCACGCCCTTGCGCCGTGCCTTCTCCGCGGCACGCTCGAGCGACCCGGTCTCGGCGGCGAAGCCGACCAGCACGGGCCGGCGATGCTGCCGCCGCGCGACCTGGGCGGCCTCTGCCAGGATGTCCTCGGTCGGCTCGAGCTCGAGGACGGGGGCCCGGTCGCGGGTGAGCTTCCTGGAGGCCTGGCGGCTGGGGCGGAAGTCGGCAACCGCGGCCGCCATGATCAGCGCGTCCGCGCCGGGGAGCGCCTCGAGCACGGCGGTGCGCATCGCCGCCGTCGTCTGCGCGGACGCGATCGATGCACCCGGCGGGAGCGGGACCGACGTCTGGCCGACGACGAGCGTGACGGCGGCGCCGCGGTCGAGGGCCGCCTGCGCGATCGCGGCGCCCATGCGCCCGGACGATCGGTTGCCGATGTACCGGACGGGGTCGATGGGCTCCGCGGTGCCGCCGGCGGTGACCACGATGCGCCTCCCGGCGAGATCCCGGCCGCCGGGGGCCGGCGCGCCGATGGCCGCGACCACCGCGTCGACGATGGTCTCGGGCTCCGCGAGCCGCCCGTGGCCGATCAGCCCCGACGCGAGCGCCCCGGTCGCCGGCTCGACGATCGTGTAGCCGAAGGCGCGCAGCCGTTCGACGTTGGCCGCGGTGGCGGGGTGCGCGTACATCCCGGCATCCATCGCGGGCGCCACGACCACGGGCGCCTCGGCGGCCAGGCACGTGGCGGTGATCGCGTCGCCGGCCAGACCGTTCGCCATGGCCGCCATCCAGTGCGCCGTCGCCGGCGCCACCACGATGGCGTCGGCGCTCCTTGCCGCGACCACGTGCGCGATCCGCCCGTCGGGGAGGAGCTCCAGCGGATCGCGCAGCACGGGGTGGTTGCTCAGCGCTTCGAACGTCAGGGGGCCCACGAACGCGGCGGCCGAGTGCGTCATCAGGACCTGGACGGAGGCACCCTCCGCGGCGAGGCGCCGCAACAGCTCCACGGCCTTGTAGGCGGCGATGGATCCGGTGACGCCGAGCAGCACGACCCGCCCGTGAAGACGGTCCGCGGGCGCCGCGACGTTCATGCGCGGCTCCCGGCCGCCGGTGCGCCGCTCCGGGCGGGCGGAGCGTCCACCCCCGCGCTCGCGGAACCCGGCCTGCCGGGCTCCGCCGGGGCCGTCCATGCCGAAGCGTCCGATTCCGCCGCCAGGATCGCCAGTCCTGCCAGCGTGAGGTCAGGATCGATGGCGTCCACGCCCGGCAGCTCGTCGATCCACGGGAGCTGGCTCACGCCGCCGGTGAGGATGACCTTCACGGTGGTCCCGGTGGTCCCGCCGAGCAGCTCGGCGCGGATCCGGGCGAGCAGCTCGGCGGCCAGCCCGAGGTACCCGAAGACCGCCCCGCTGCGGATCGCGCTCACGGTGTCCCGCCCGATCGCATGCTCGGGCCGCAGCGCCTCGACCCTGGGCAGGCGGGCAGTCCGGGCGGCCAGCGCCTCGAGCCCGAGTTCGAGCCCCGGCGCGATCGCCCCGCCCACGAAGGCCCCGTCGGCCGCCACCGCGTCGACCGTGGTCGCCGTCCCGAAGTCGAGCACCATGGCCGGTGTCCCGTACAGCCTGCCTGCGGCAAGCGCGTTGACGAGCCGGTCGGCCCCCACCTCCGATGGCTGATCGACGCGGACCGGGATCGGGATGTTCGCGGCGGTCGCCTCGAGCAGCGGGAGACCTCGACGGGAGACCGCGGTGGCGAGCGCACGGCCCACCTGGGGCACCACGGTCGCGAGCACGACACGGTCCACGTCGGAGAGACGGAGGCCGTCGAGATCGAGCAGCCTGTCGAGCAGCGACTCCGCCTCGTCGACGGTCACCCGGGCGGGCGTGACCGCGCGGCGCGTCCCGGTGACCCGGCCGTCTCGCACCAGCCCGACCGTGATGTTCGAGTTCCCGACGTCGACCGCAAGCAGCATCGCGGCGATGATACGCTTCGGTCTCCCGCAGGCTTCCGCGCCTTGCTACCATCCGTGCGTCCCCGGCGCACGGGGCCCACGCTGGAGGAGCATGTGGCCGCCCTTCCGCCCGCGAAGTTCTTCGTCAACCACGGCGTCGTAGCCAGCCCCACGGACCTCTACCACCTCCTCCGCCCCCTCCTGAAGCAGACGATCGCGTACGCCTATGTCCGCGGGCACGAGGTGATCGCTCACGGGAGCGGACCGGTCGAGCGCATCGTGATCGATCGCCCCGACGTGTCGACCTACTTCACGCCCCTCTCGATCTGCCTGAACGTCGACTCCTTCGAGTACCTGGAGTTCGAGACGCGGCTGGACGGGATGGTCACGTACGCGCTGGTGCAGGGCGACGAGCGGGTCACGCTGACGTACCTGCCGGCCGGAGCCGAGCCGGACGATCCGCTGGGGGGCCAGCCGACGCTCGACCTGGTGCGCGACGAGTACGTGCAGATGGAGCTGGGCGGTCTCGGGACGACCGGAACGGGCGGGGATCCGGGCCGCGACGGCCGCGAGTAGCGCGCCGCCCCCGGACGCTCCGGTGACGGCGGGGCCCCACGCCGCCGGGCTCCGCTCGCCGGTCGTCCCGCCCGTGTACCATCCCCGCGATGTTCGAACGAACGGTGCTGCCCGGCGGGCCGCGCGTGATCACCGTGCGCCTGCCCGGTGCCCGGTCCTTCTCCGCCGTCGCGTATGTTCTCGCTGGCTCGCGCATGGAGTCTCGTGCCGAGTCCGGCATGGCCCACTTCATGGAGCACCTCACGTTCAAGGGGACTGCCAGCTGGCCGTCCACCCGCGCGGTGTCGGAGGCGATCGAAGGGATCGGCGGGACGAGCAACGCCGCCACCGACCGTGAGGCCACCACCTACTGGGCGCGCGTCCCGTCCCGCGAAGCCGGGGTGGCCATGCGGATGCTGGGCGAGCTCGTCACGCGGCCCCTGTTGCGCGAGGAGGACGTCGCCCACGAGCGCACCGTGGTGATCGAGGAGATCCGCTCCTACCGCGACGACCCGGGTGAGTACGTGTTCAACCTGCTGGACCAGGCGGTCTTCGGCGACACCCCGCTGGGCTGGGAGATCGCCGGCGACGAGCAGAGCGTGGCTGCGCTGACTGCCCCGGCGCTGCGCGGGTTCTGGGAGCGCTGGTACAGGCCGTCGAACGTGGTGGTGGCGGCGGCCGGTGACCTCGACCACGAGGCGATCTGCGCAATGGCGGCCGAGGCCTTCGGGTCGGACGGGACGAACCAGCCGGACGGCGGCCGGCCCGAGGGCCCCCGCTTCGAAGCCGCGCCCCAGTTGCCGTCCCCCGAGCCTGCCCGCGTCGTGAACCGGCCCGGGTCCCAGGCGCACCTGTCGCTTGCCGTCCCGGGTCTCCGGCGCGACGACCCCGAGCAATGGGCGCTCGAGCTGCTCGACACGATCCTCGGGGAGGGGATGAGCAGCCGTCTCTTCCTGCACCTGCGAGAAGAGGCCGGGCTGGCCTACGACGTGCATTCGTTCCTCACCGACTACGCCGACTGCGGGATGCTCGGGATCTACGCGGGCGTCGATCCGCACGTGCTCGGCCGCGCGCTGGACGCGATCCTTGCCGAGCTGGCCGACCTGCGGGACCGGACCGTCCCCGACGACGAGCTGGGGCGCGCCAAGGCGTACGCGTGCGGACGACTCGAGCTGCGCCTCGAGGAGGGCAGGAACCTCGCGTCGTGGCTGGGCGCGCAGGAGGCGCTGCACGAGCGGACGCTGACGCTCGAGGAGGCGGTGGAGGCCATCCAGGCGGTGAGCGCCGACCAGATGCGATCGCTGGCCGGCCGGCTGTTCCGCGACGAGGCATTGTCGCTCGCGGTCATCGCCCCGGGACGGCGTGGACGCGCGCTCACGCAGCGGTTGCGGCTGCCATGATCGAGGACGGCGAGCGCATGGACCGGCCCGACGCGGATCCACTCCTCCCGTGGAGCGAGCCTGCGCCCGCCGAGCCTGTGCCCGCCGAGCCCGCGGGCGGCCAACCGGCGCCGGATGAGCCACCCCAGACATCCCCGCCCGACGACCTGTCGACGACCTCGCAGTCGGGGCTCGCCTCGGTGTCGCCCGTCCCAGTCGGTCCGGGCCGCGTCACCGCGCCGTCGACGGTCCCCACCGCCTCCTCGTCCGCGAGCCTGAGCGATGCCCGCCTGGCCCACGTGCACCTCCGGATCGGCATGTTCGGGCTTGCCCGCGCCGAGCTCGAGACGCTGGCCGCGCGGGGCGCCCTCGACGTGCCGGCACTGGCCGACCTGGCCGAGGTGCGCTGGCGGACCGGCGACCTGGTTGGCGCCGGCGAGGCCGCGGACGCCTACCTGGAGGCTGGTGGCGAGGAGCTCGTCGCCATGTGCGTGGCCGCCGAGGCGGCCGCCGCGGCGGGACGCATGCCGGATGCCCGCAACCTTGCTGCGCGCGTCCTGGCGCGCGGCCGAGACCGCCTGGACGCGCTGTTCGCGGGACAGCCACAGAGCGGCATCTGGCCCCCGGAGACGAGGCCGGGAGGCCCGCCGCCCGGCCGCCCCGAAGAGCCGGCAGGGACCGCACCCGTCCCGGCAGGCACCCCCGCGGTCGCGACGTACGCCTCGGGCGATCTCGCGGACGTCGAGGCCCGACTCGCCCGAGGGGACCTGACGGGGACGGCGACGCGCCTCGCGCTCGTGCTGCGGAGCCGGCCGGTCCTGGCCCCGGCGGTCCTCGCCGTGGCGGACGAGGCGCTGCGAATGGTGAGTTCCGGCCCTGAGGCCGCCTCGATCCACCTGGTGCGCGGCGACGCGTACCGCCTCATGGGTCGCGAGACGCTCGCGGCGGAGGCGTTCCAGCAAGCGAGCCGGGCACTTCACGGCGCCCGGGCACCCGAGGAGGCACCGTGATCGAGCGCACCCTGGTCCTGGTCAAGCCCGACGGCGTCCAGCGCCTGCTGGTCGGCCGCATCCTCGCCCGATACGAGGAGCGCGGACTCAAGATCGTCGGACTGAAGCTGGTCCGGGTCGACCGGGACCTCGCCGAACGCCACTACGCCGTGCACCGCGGGAAGCCGTTCTTCGCGGGACTCGTCGAGTTCATCACCTCCGCCCCGCTGGTCGCGCTGGTGCTGGAGGGGCCCGATGCGGTCGCGGTGGTTCGGGCGATGAACGGGGCGACGCGTCCCAACCAGGCCGACCCCGGGACGATCCGCGGCGACCTGGCGCTGGTGACCGCGCAGAACCTGGTGCACGCCTCCGACAGCCCCGAGACGGCGCAGGTCGAGCTCGATCTCTGGTTCCGGCCCGAGGAGCTCATCGGGTACGAGCGAGAGATCGATCGGTGGGTGCTCGCGCCCGAGGGGGCGTGATCGTCACTCCACCCCGCGACCGTCAGTCCACCGAGGCGAGCACGCCTCCCGCTCGCAGCGACACCACGACCGCGAGGAGCGCTGCCAGGAGCGCGATGCTCGCGGCGATGACCGCCCCGTTCGCCAGCCAGGCGGCCGTTGCCGCGTTGCCGGCCCGCCGGAGCGCGCTCCAGCCGCCGGCACTCTCGACGCTCGGTCGCCCCAGGTCGCCGGCGCCCGGCTGACCGCTGGCGAGCCTCGCGGCTCGGCCGACCCATCTGGCGCCCACGGCGCGCGGTCGGCCCGGACCCGTGCCGGGCTCTTCCCGGTCCGGTTCCGGCGGCCGTCGCAGGCCCACCCACGCGAGCCGGGCGAACGGCGCCAGTCCCAGCCAGGCCGCGGCCAGCATCAGCGATCCCAGGAATCCGCCGGCGGCCTGGGTCAGCGAGGAGCGCAGGGCGAAGATGCCCCACCCCGGCAACCCGAACGTGGCGAGTGCGACCGCCAGCAGCCCGAGCGCGAGGAGCGGCGCCCGGCGCGCCCAGCCATCCAGCTCGTCGAGCCGGGCCGTCCCCCAGGCTCCCGCCAGCGCCAGGGTCCACGCCGCGAAGGCGGTTCGCGCCACGGCGTTCGCCGGCAACCAGGTGGTGGCGGCGGCCGCTCCGGCCGGGTCGGCCGTGGCCAGCGCCAGCAGGGCGAGCCCCGCGTCGCCGATGAGCGTGTAGGCGAGCACATGCCGCAGGTCGCCGTGCAGCGTGGCGACGATCGCGCCCCCCACGATGGTCACGAGCGCAACGATCGCGATCAGGGCACGGATCTCGGCGAGGAGGGGCGTGCCACCGGTGCCGCCGAAGGCGATGGCCGGGGCAAGCACGCGCTGCTCCCAGGCGACGGCCGCCAGCGCGAACGCTGCCGGCAGCCAGATCCCGCGGGCCGCCACCAGCGCGACGGGGCCGGACACCGCGGCGCGCGCGACGATCGTGTGCAGTGGCATCGCGCCCAGGAAGAGCCCCGCCGCGCCGGCGACGAGCAGGAGCGCGGCAGCCACGCCGGTGGGATCGGGCGCCACGGGTCCGGAGGGGCCCAGGAGCCACGCCATGCCCACCAGCCCGAGACCGCAGGCGACGGTCGTCACGCGGAGCGCACGACTCGCCGTCCTGGCGGTGGCTGCCTCCGGCGCGCCGTCGGTCCCGGTGGCCACGATGGGCACCAGCACGACCGCGGCGGCGGTGACGAGCGCGATCGCGATCGGCGGGCCGTCCGTGCCGGCGGTCTGGAACCGCGCGTTTCCGCCCGACGGTGGGGTCATCAGCGAGCCGTTCAGCGCCGCGATGCCGGCCGCCAGCGCCGCGACTGCGACCGTCAGCGCGGCCGGCACACGCGGGCCGGTGGACCGGACCGCGACCGCGACGCCCAGCAGGAGCAGCATCGACGCCGCCGAGCTGGCCACGACGTCTGCGCCGTGCTGACCCAGCGCGAAGGTTGCGTCGCCCATCACGACGGGCGTGAGCGGCGGCGCCGCGACCGCGACCAGGACACACGCGCCGAGCCCGCCCGCCGCGACGGCCGCCCCGAGCGGCCGTCGAGCTTGAAGCGATGCCAGCACGGCGGTGACGAGCGCGACGGCGACGAGGATGCCCGCGCTCATGCCGGCCGCCTCGCCGCCATCATCCTCCGGCCTGTCTGGAACGGGTGCCGCCCGCGGCCGGCGCGGCGAGCGACTCCGGCGTCGCGGGTCCGGCTCCACGGCCCCGGAGATCCTGCAGCAGCACGTCGCGGGAGGCCGCCGCGGCTCCTGCGATTGCGAGTCCCAGCGCCACGATCTCCAGCTGGCCGGGCGTGCCGGTGAGGGCCGCCGCGACCAGGCCGCAGGCATCGAGGAGGAGGACCGCGCCGATCGCGGTTCGCAGCATGTCGCGGCTGAAGGCGGCCAGCGGGACGGCCGCGAAGGCCACGGCGACCCCGGCGGCGAGCGCAGTGGCCGGTCCACGGCCGGGACCCGCGATCGGCGCGACCACCGACCCGAGTGCGAACCCGAGCAGCACGAAGGCGGCCTCGCCCCAGCCCCCGAGCGGGAGCGGCGGCAGGAGCGCCGGTCCTTCGCGTGCGGCGAGCAGCAGCAGGTACGAGGCAAGCAGCGCGGTCACCAGCCAGAAGGCCAGCGGCAGCACCGGCGGCAGGGGTGACAGCGCGAGGGGCGAGAGCACCAGGGCCGCCGCCATGCCGAGCACCGCGACCTGCGCCGTTCGCGCCCTGAGCGACGCCGCCGCAGCGACCGCGGTCGCGAGGGCACCGATCCCGGCCAGCGCAGGTTCCACGGCCGGATCCCGGATTCAGGCCGCGCGCGCGAACGCCGCGGCGCGGTCGGCGGCCGGAGGAGCCGCGGCGCGGGCGCCCGAGGGGAGGGCCGAGGGCACGGACAGCGGGCTCAGGTCGGGATACGTCGGCGTGGCCAGGATCTCGAAGGTGTTGAGTGGCCAGTACCGCAGCCAGGCCCGACCGATGACGTTCGCGATCGGCACCGGCCCGAACACCCGGGAATCGCTGGAGTTCTCGCGGTGGTCGCCCATCACGAAGAGCGAGTTCGCCGGCACCACCCAGTGGTCCTGGCCCCCGAGGGGTTCCGTGGTCTGTCCCGGGAACACGTACGGCTCGCTGATCTCCTGGCCGTTGATGAACACGTGGCCGTTGCGGATGTCGAGGGTGTCGCCGGGCAGGCCGATCACGCGCTTGATGAACGGGGTCGAGCCGGGTGCTGCGCCGGGCGGCATGAAGACCACGATGTCGCCCCGCTTGTACGGGTCGAACCGAGGGGTGAGCTTGTCCACCAGCACGTACTGGTGCGGCAGCAGGGTGTTCTCCATGCTCATCTGCTCGACCTGGTACGGCTGGGCGATGAAGGTCTGGATGACCAGAAAGATGATGAGGGTAAGGACGAGTGTCTCGACCGCCTCCAGGAGGCAGCCGCGCGCGCGCTGGGTCACGCGGGACGAACGTCTCGGATCACAAGGCGGGAGTATAGGGCCAAGTGACGCACGGGGCGGGGAGCCGCTCCGTGGTAAGGTCAGAGCTCGTGTCACGCCACACCGTCGAGCTCGCCGGGCGCCTCATCGCCATCGCCGTGCTCGTGCTGATCCTGGCGAACGCCACCCTGGTGGACCGTGTCCCGCCTGCCGTCCAGGGCGTCACGCTCGGCCGGACCACCGGCGACGCCCACGTCGGCCTGACCCACACGACCGTCGACGTGCAGTTCACCAAGGCCGTCGACCAGGGTTCGGCCGAGCTCCATTTCCGGCTCGTCCCGGAGGTCCAGGGCACATTCTCGTGGGACGGCGCCCGGACCATGATCTTCACGCCCGCCCAGAAGCTCCCGGTCGCGACGCAGTTCGTGGTGACGATCTCGCCCGGGTTCCGCGACGTGAACGGCAACGTCGCCGACCAGGGCGCCACCACGTTCACGTTCCGCACCATCGGGCTCCCGACGCTCACGTCGAGCATCCCCGCCGCCGGCGCGACCGACGTCGCGGTCAGCTCGACGATCACGCTGACGTTCGACCGGCTGATGGACGTCGGCGCGACACAGGCCGCGATCGGCATCCTGCCCTCGACGCGCTTCCGCGCCACCTGGAGCGGCCTGACGGTGACGCTGTCGCCGCTCGACCCGCTCTCCTTCGGCACGCACTACATCGTCACGGTGTCCGACCTCGCCGCCGACACCGACGGCAATTCTCCGGCCGGCCCCATCGCGGTCGACTTCACCACGGTCAGTGCCGGGCTCGGGCTGATGAGGGTCATCCCCGCCGACGGCTCGGCCGGGGCACCCGTGAACGGCCCCATCGCGATGCTGTTCGACGGGCCGGTCGATCCGGGGAGCGTCAGCGGGCTGGTCCAGGTCACGCCGCCCGCCCCCGGGGAACTCCGGGTGGAGACGGTGCCGGACGACGTGCCTGGCGCCACGCCGCCCGCGAGCGTCCTGGTGTACCAGCCAGCGGCGCCACTGGCCCCGCACACCACCTACACCGTTGAGTTGCTGGGTGGCGTCAAGCGCGCCGACGCTCCGGACATGGTTGCGGCGGGACGGACCTGGTCGTTCACCACGGGCGCTCCCACCGACTCGCTCCAGAACCAGGTGCTGTTCCTCTCCGCCCGCACCGGGGTCCGCAACCTCTGGGCGATGAACCCGGACGGCAGCAACCCCAGGCAGCTGACGGACGAGCTCGCGCCCGTGACGGCCTACGACGTCACCGCCGACGGGAAGCGGGTGGTCTACGCCTCGGGCGGCCTGGTCGAGACGTTCAGGCTCGGCGATTCGAGTCCCACCGTCCTCACCCCGACAGACGCGTTCGACTACGCCCCCCGCCTTCTGCCCGATGGCAGCGCGGTCATCGTCGGGCGACGCGGGAGGCTCGCCGGCGATGACCAGGGCATCTGGCTCCTCCCGATCGACTCGAACCAGCAGGCGCGCCAGCTCCTGGCCGGCGGCGCGCCGCCTACCGGCTCGGTCAACGCCGCCGCCGACACCGCGGACGCCGTGCAGCCGGGGCCGTGGTCGACGCTCACGGCCGTCTCGACGGACGGCGCCACCGCACTGGCGGTGGACTCGAGCGGTCGGATCGTGCGCATCGACCTGGCCACCGGAGCGGCGACCCCGACGGGGCTGCGCGACCCTGCGGGACCCATGCAGTGGTCCGACCGCGAACACGGGTTCGTGGTGGACGCGCTGGGCACGGGCCAGGGGAACGCCTCCGCGTGGGTGCTGCGCGACGGGGCGGCACCGGCACCCCTGGCCCGGGGAGGGCCGTGGCTCAGCGTCTCGTCGCAGGGGGACATGGCATGGCTCTCGGGCGGCGGCCTGCAGCACGTGACGTTCCAGCCGGCGGGCGGCGGTGCCCCGCTGGCGCTGAGCGCCGCGACCGACCTGTCCGACCGGGAGCCCTCTTTCTCGCCGGCGGGCGACCTGGTCGTGTTCGTGCGGGTCCCGGCGGCGGGTGGCCCGAGCGCGGGCATCTGGGAGGTGCGCACGGACGGGCGGGAGCTGCGTCAGCTGTCGCCGGACGGGACGCAGCCGCGCTGGCTGCCATAGGCCGGCCGCCGGGGGCCTTCCGGGCGGAACCGCATGCTACACTCCGGCCGGCCGAAAGCCGCGTGCCATCCCCGCTCGCAGCGGGGATGTTTCCTTGCCTACGGGAGGCGTGTCCGACGTGAGCGGTCTAGCGGGTGCGATGCCCTGGCTCATCCCGATCGCCGTCCTGGCGACGGTCCTTTTCGCCTTGTACCTGGCGCGCGACGTGCTGTCGCACGATACGGGGACGCAGGCGATGCAGGACGTCGCCGGCACGATCTACGAGGGCGCGGTGGCGTTCATCCGGCGCCAGTACACCACCATCGCCCTGCTGGCCCTGGTGGTGGCCGTGATCATCGCCGTGGTGATCGGGCTGGTCGAGACGAAGCAGGTCTCGGACACCGACGTCTACGGCATGGACCTCGGCATCCGCACCGGCGTCGCCTTCCTGGTCGGGGCGGCGTGCTCCATGGCCTCGGGCATCATCGGCATGTACGTCAGCGTCAAGTCCAACGTGCGCACCGCGGCGGCCGCCCGCCGGAGCCTGGTCGAGGCGGTGAAGGTGGCCATGCGTGGAGGCGCCGTCTCTGGCTTCCTGGTGGTGGCCCTGTCGCTGGCCGGCGTGTGGGCGATGTTCGTCGCCTACGGCGGCTTCCAGCACCCGGACCAGGCGCCCTTCCTGATCGTGGGTTACGGCTTCGGCGCGTCGTTCGTGGCGCTCTTCGCGCAGCTCGGCGGCGGGATCTACACCAAGGCGGCGGACGTGGGCTCCGACCTGGTGGGCAAGGTGGAAGCCGGAATCCCCGAGGACGATCCGCGCAACGCCGGCGTGATCGCCGACCTGGTGGGCGACAACGTGGGTGACTGCGCGGGCCGCGGTGCCGACCTCTTCGAGTCGACCGCGGTCGAGAACATCGGCGCCATGATCCTCTCGGTGGGCATCTACAACGTCGCGGTCAGCGCGGGCTGGCCCAGCCCGGAATCGTGGATCTTCTTCCCCCTCGTGGTGCGCGCCTTCGGGCTCCTGGCCACCATCGTCTCGCTGTACACGCTGGGCGGCCGCGAGGACGAGGACCCCATGAACATCCTCAACCGCGGCTACTGGCTCACCACCGGCCTGAGCGCGGTGGGGATGCTGATCGTCACGAACGTGATGATGCAGACCGGCCAGCAGACTGGTGCGTCCGGGATCCCCACCTGGCTCTGGTTCTTCGGCGCCGGCCTGGTCGGCCTGGCCACCAGCATCGCCTTCGTCTACATCACGCAGTACTACACGGCCGGCTCGTTCCGCCCCGTGAAGGAGATCGCCGAGGCGTCCAGGACCGGTCCGGCAACCAACATCATCGCTGGCACGGCGGTCGGCTACGAGACCACGTTCGCCACCGCCATCGTCATCGGGATCGCGCTGCTGCTCAGCCACTGGCTGGGCTCGCAGGCCAACCTGCTGAACGCCCAGGGGCAGAACATCGGCGGCATCTTCGGGACCGCGGTCGCGACCATGGGCATGCTCATGACGTGCGCGTACGTGCTCGCCATGGACACTTTCGGGCCCATCACCGACAACGCGGGCGGCATCGCCGAGTTCTCGCGCAGCGAGGCCGGTGCCCGCGAGATCACCGACCGCCTCGATGCCGTCGGCAACACCACCAAGGCGCTGACCAAGGGCTACGCGATCGCGTCCGCCTCGCTGGCCGCCTTCCTGCTCTTCAGCGCGTACATCGACAAGATCAACCTCATCCTGTCGCGGCAGATCGCGGCGGGCAAGCAGGGCGTCCAGCTCATGACCGCCGTGGACCTCTCGAACATCGGCGTGTTCGTGGCAGCCCTGATCGCTGCGATGCTGGTCTACTTCTTCAGCTCATTGGCCATCCGGGCGGTGGGCACCACCGCCCAGTCGATCATCGTCGAGGTGCGCCGCCAGTTCCGCGAGATGCCGGGCATCATGGACTACACCCAGCGCCCGGACTATGCGCGCGTGGTGGACATCACGACGCGGGCCGCCCTCCGCGAGATGGTGGCGCCGGGCGCCGTGGCGGTCGCGACGCCCATCGTCGTGGGCCTCGTCCTCGGCTACCAGGCCGCGGCCGGCCTGCTGATGGTGGGCACCATCGCCGGTGTGCTGCTCGCCTCGGTCCTCAACAACGGCGGCGGCGCGTGGGACAACGCCAAGAAGTACATCGAGTCCGGGCACCTGCTCGACGCGGACGGCAACGTGCTCGGCAAGAAGACCGCCGCGCACGCGGCCGCGGTCGTCGGCGACACCGTCGGCGACCCATTCAAGGACACTGCGGGGCCCTCGCTTCACGTGCTCGTCAAGCTGCTCGCGACGCTCACCCTGGTCTTCGCGCCGCTCTTCATCCGCTAGCCGCCGTCCGGAGGCGGTCGCGGTCATCCGCGGCCGCCCCTGCGGCCGGCCCGCCCGGGGAACCTCATGCCGCTCGTGCTCCAGGCGCTCGTGATCGGGATCCTGCAGGGCCTGACCGAATTCCTGCCGATCTCGTCCTCGGCCCACCTGATCGTGGTGCCGGAGTTTCTCGGCTGGAAGGACCCCTTTCTCAACAGCGCCGGCTTCGACGTCATGCTGCACGCGGGCACGCTGGCCGCGCTGCTGATCTACTTCTGGCGCGACCTCGTGCGCCTGCTGACGGCCTGGCTGGGGTCGATCCGCGAGCGGCGGATCGGTGCCGACCCCGACCGGCGGCTGGCCTGGCTCATCCTCGTGACCATGATCCCGGGGGCCGTCCTCGGCGTCGCGCTGGAGAGCTTCTTCGACACGTTCTTCCGCGAGCACATCATCCTGGTCGCGGTGTTCCTGGCCCTGGGCGCGGGGATCCTGTGGCTCGCGGAGCGGCTGGCGTTCCTGCAGCGCGGACTCGACAACGTGAACATCCGGGACGCGATCGTGATCGGGGTCGCCCAGGCGTTTGCCCTGTTCCCCGGGTTCAGCCGGTCGGGGATGACCATCGCGGCCGGTCTCTACACGGGGCTCACGCGCGAGGCGGCCGCGCGCTTCTCGTTCCTGATGGGCACGCCGATCATCGCCGGCGCGGCGGCGTGGAAGGCCCGCGAGCTGCTGCACGCCGGCCTCCCGTCGGCCGACCTCCTCGCGCTCGGCGTGGGAATGCTGGGGGCTGCCGTGGCCGGAGTGCTGGCGATCGCGTTCCTGCTGGACTACCTGCGGCGGAGGACCACCGGCCCCTTCATCGCCGAGCGGCTCGTCATGGCCGCCCTGGTGGTGGTCTTCGTGCTGGCGCGCTGACAGCGCACGGTGAGGGCAGCCCCGCCATGGAGGTGATGAAGCAGCTCCGCCACGGCGCGATCCGCGACCTGCTCGCCCAGCGGAACGTGCGGACGCAGCAGGAGCTCGCAGCCGCGCTCCGCGAGCGCGGCTTCCGGGCGACCCAGGCCACGATCAGCCGCGACGTGGCCGAGCTCGGGCTCGTCAAGGTGCACCGTGGCGGGTCGTACGTGTACGCGCTGCCGCCCCGCCTCGCCGAGACGGAGCCGAGCGCCGAGGACCGGCTGGCGGGGTTGCTCCGGAACCTGCCCGTCGACGTGCGAGAGGCGGGCCTCCTGCTGGTGGTCAGGACGCTCTCGGGCAGCGCGCACGCGATCGCGTCGGCGCTCGACCGGGCCCACTGGCCCGAGGTCGTCGGTTCGATCGCCGGCGACGACACCCTCTTCATCGCCTTCTCGGATCGGGGCTCCCTCCGCCGCGGTCGCAAGCGCCTGGTACGGCTGCTCGACCAGCCCGGCCGCACGCCGGACCCGCCGTCACATCCGCTTTGACACCAGCGGCGGGAGCGCCCTAGAATCCTCCGCTGGTCGAACTCCTGACGCGCCCGCTCGCGCGCGCCGGGGGTTCTTTCTCTTGCAGCCTGTCATCCCACGGGAGCGGTTCGTGAACAACAAGCCCGGTTACCTCACCCGCGATGGGCTCGAGAAGCTGCGGGCCGAGCTCGACCAGCTGGTCAACGTCCGTCGCGCGGAGGTCGCGGCCCGCATCCACGACGCCAAGGAGCACGGGGACCTCGCAGAGAACGCCGAGTACGAGGACGCCAAGAACGAGCAGGCCTTCGTCGAGGGCCGGATCCAGACGCTGGAGTCGCTCATCCGGAACGCCGTCCTGATCGACGAGCACCACACGTCCGACCACGTCCAGATCGGCTCGACCGTGGTCGTCGAGTCCCTGGACGGCAAGGAGACGTTCCACATCGTCGGCTCCGCCGAGGCCGACCCCGGGTCGGGCCGGATCTCCAACGAGTCGCCGGTGGGGCGGGCACTGCTCGGGCACCGGAAAGGCGACAAGGTCGTGGTCCACGTCCCGAGCGGGGACTTCACCTACGCGATCGTGAGCATCGGCTGACGCCGCGACCGACCGCCGGAGGAACGGTGTACTGGGCCGATGAGCTCGTCTCGCGCCTGAGCGGTCCCCAGGTCGTCAACGATTCGAAGACGCCGTCCGGGACCGTCCACGTCGGGAGCCTGCGCGGCCCGGTGGTCCTCGACGCGATCTGGCGTGCGCTCCGTGAGCGCGGACTCGAGGCCCGCCTGCTCTACGGCGTGGACGACATGGACCCCATGGACGCCCAGGCGCTGCTGACGCCCGACGCCGTCGAGCGCTACATGGGGGTGCCGCTGGCGCGGGTGCCCGCCCCGGAGGGGAGCAGCGCCCCCAGCTACGCTCGCCATTTCGCCGGACTCTTCCTCGCAACCTTTGCCGGGCTCGGGATCCACCCCGAGACCTACTGGATGAGCGAGGTCTACCCGACGGGCGCGGTCGACCCGTACATCCGGCTTGCCCTGGAGCGCGCGGACCGCGTGCGCGAGATCTACCGGCGCATCGCCAACGTCCAGCACCCCGCGGACTGGCATCCGGTCCAGGTGGTATGCGAGCACTGCGGGAAGGTGGGGACCACGATCGTCACCGACTGGGACGGCCAGCGCGTCTTCTACGAGTGCCGCCGGGACCTGGTCGCCTGGGCCTACGGATGCGGCCACTCGGGCTGGGTGGAACCGTTCGGCGGCCGGGGAAAGCTGGGCTGGAACCTGGAGTGGGCGGCGCAGTGGAGCATCTTCGGGGTCACCATCGAACCCTGCGGCAAGGACCTGGCGACGGCCGGCGGGTCGCGCGACAGGGCGGACGCGGTCGCCCGCGAGATCTTCGAGCGCGAGCCCCCCATCAACCTGCCGTACGAGTTCCTGAACATCGGCGGCCGCAAGATGAGCACCAGCAAGGGCCGCGGGGCGGCGGCGCACACCATGGCCGAGGTGCTGCCGCCGGAGCTGCTGCGGTTCCTGTTCCTGCGGTACCGGCCCAGCCACGCCATCGACTTCGACCCGGCCGGCGACACGATCCCGCGCCTGTTCGACGAGTTCGACCGGGTGGCGGCTGCCACGGCGGGGCACGAGGTGAAGGGCGAGCTGCCGCCCGAGCACGATCGGATCTTCGCGCTGAGCCTGCTCGACCCGGATGCCGACCCGGCCGCGGAGGCGGCCCGCTTCCGCCCGGACTTCTCCCAGGTCGCCATGCTGGTGCAGCTGCCCGGCATCGACGTGGATGCGAGGGTCGCCGCCGAGAAGGGCGCATCGCTGGACCTGGCCGAGCAGGTCATCCTGGCGGACCGCGTCCGTGCGGCGCGGGCGTGGCTCGAGTCGTACGCGCCGGATCGCTCGAAGATCGCCGTCCGTGACGAGCTTCCGGCCGAGGCGCGCCACGCGCTCGCCGACGAGCAGCGGACCTTCCTTGGCGCGCTCGCCCTGTCGGGCGAGGTGGCCCGGCCCGGTTCCGGGGAGGCCTGGCAGGACCTGATCTTCCGGGTGGCCGAGGAGGCGGCACTGCCGGCCGGGCGCGCATTCGCGGCGATCTACCTGGCGTTCCTGGGCCGCACCAACGGGCCGCGTGCCGGCTGGCTCCTGGCCGCACTGGAGCGCGAGTTCACCATCGAGCGCCTTCGCCAGGCGGCGGGGTGGAGCCTCGAGCCCGAGGGAGACGGGCCCGCCCGGGCAGAGGAGGGGATGGCATGAGCATCGGCCTGCAGCGTCTGCGGGAGGACGCGGACCGGGTCCGCCAGGGCGCCATCGACAAGGGCGAGGATCCCGCCGTGGTGGACGTCGCGCTGCAGCTCGATGCGCACCGGCGCAGCCTGCTCGGCGAGGGCGACGCCCTGCGTGCCGAGCGGAACGCGCTCTCGAAGCGGATCGGCGCCGCCATCCGGGGCGGAACGTCCCCACAGGGGCCGGAGGTGGAGGCGCTGCGACGGTCGTCGACGGAGGCAGGCCAGCGGATCGCCGCGATCGACGCGGAGCTGGCCGCCGTCGAGGCGGACCTCGAGGACGCGCTGCTCCGCATACCGAACCCGGCGGACCCCGAGGTCCCGGTGGGCGGCGAGGACGCCAGCGTGATCGTGCGGACGTGGGGCGACCCGGCACCGCACGACGAGGCCACCGGCGGGGGGCCGGATGGCGCCGCCCCGTGGACCCGGCGTCCCCACTGGGAGATCGGCGAGGCGTTGGGCATGCTGGACCTCGCGGCCGGCGCCAAGATCAGCGGATCCGGGTTCCCCGTCTATCGCGGGTCGGGCGCGGCGCTCGAGCGGGCGCTGATCAACTGGTTCATCGGGGTCCACACCTGCGAGCACGGCATGACCGAGATCTGGCCGCCGGCGCTGGTCAATAGCGCCTCCGTGCGCGGGACCGGGCAGATCCCGGACAAGGAAGAGCTCATGTACGTCGCCACCCGCGACGAGCTGTACCTCGTGCCCACGGCGGAGGTCCCGGTGACCAACCTGCACCGGGACGAGATCATCGAGGCCGAGCGGCTCCCGATCCGGTACTGCGCGTACACACCCTGCTTTCGCCGGGAGGCGGGCGCCGCGGGCAAGGACACCCGCGGCATCCTGCGCGTCCACCAGTTCGACAAGGTCGAGATGGTGCTGTTCGAGCGGCCCGCCGACTCGGGCGCGGCGCTCGAGTGGCTGACCCGGGCGGCCGAGACGCTGCTGCAGCGGCTCGGGCTGGCCTATCGCGTCAAGCTGATGGCCACCGGCGACATGGGGTTCGTGCAGGCCAAGAAGTACGATCTGGAGGTCTGGGCGCCGGGGGTGGAACGGTGGCTCGAGGTCAGCTCCGTGTCGAACTTCCGGGACTACCAGGCGCGCCGGATGAACATCCGGTGGCGCGCGGAGCCCGGTGCGAAGCCCGAGATCCTGCACACGCTCAACGGCTCGGGCCTGGCGCTGGCCCGGACGTTCGCCGCGATCCTGGAGGTCTACCAGCGGGCGGACGGGTCGGTCGTGGTGCCCCAGGTGCTCCGCCCGTTCCTGGGCGAGCGGATCGGCACGCCGGCCTGAGCGCGCCATGGGACTCCCGGCCGTCGGCGACCTCGCCCCCGACTTCACGCTCCGCGACCAGGACAGGGAGCCCGTGACGCTGAGCGACCTGCGGGGCAGGCCCGTCATGCTCGTCTTCTTCCCGCTCGCCTTCAGCTCCACCTGCACGCGCGAGCTGTGCGAGATCCGCGACGACTTCGGCGCGTACGAGGGACGCGATGTCACCGTGCTCGGCATCAGCGTCGACTCCACCTACGCGCTTCGGGCGTGGCGGCAGGACCAGGGCTACCGCAACCGGTTCCTCTCCGACCGCTGGCCGGTGGGAGCGGTCGCGAAGCTCTACGGCGTCTGGAGCGAGGAGCAGGGCCAGGCGGATCGGGGGACGTTCATCCTGGACGCGGCCGGCGTGGTGCGCTACGCGGTGCACAACCCCGCGAGCCAGGCGCGGGACGAGGGCGCGTACGTCGCCGCGCTCGACGCCATGGGCCTGCGTGGGAGATCCGCGTAGGCGCGTACCGGTTCCACCCGCCCAATCGAGCAGGGCCACGTGGCCCTGCGCCGTACCGGTCCGGTGACCTTTGGCCCTGTCGAGAGGCGCGCCCGGCTGCGGAGACTCCGTCCTCGATGACAGGTGCGGTTGTCCCCATCGAGCGCGCGGGCAGGCGCCGGTCGCTCGAGGAAACCTCCACGGACCACCTCATCCGGCGCATCCGCTGGCACCGCGCGGTGAAGCGGGCCAACCCCCGGGAATCGGCGCTCTGGCAGGCGGCCGATCTCCGGGAGCGCTGGCTGGTCGCGGTGCTCCATCGCCGGTTCGGGGTCACCACGATCACGCCGGACGGCCTCGACTGGCTGATTCTCTGGGAGCGCCAGGCGGACCGGACGGCCTGAAAGCCGCCACCGGGTCCGGCGCCGGCGGGGATCGAGGGTAACCATTCGGTCGGGCGCCGCCGCGCGCCACCGGGCGCCGCCGGGCGCCGCCGGGCGCCGAGGGTTCACGACGAGGCCGCCGCGCCCCCTGCGCACCCTGTCCGCCCGCGACGAGGGAATCGCGCGGATGCGGTACGCTCTCGGCCAATCGAACGCGCGATGAAGCTCGCGCCTGGTTCCCGCGGGTGCGGGTGATGGCTTCTGGTCGGTGACCGGGAGCCGTTTCTTTTTCCCGGCGCGTGTTCCCGGCGTGCGAGAGGCGGGACAGCCGTGCACACGCCGACGATCGCCCGGGGGATCCTGCGAGGAATGGACAGGATGGACGAGATCGCCACGACGGACGCCGCGGGCGATGCCGCCTGCGAGGTGTGCCGTGTCCAGCTCGACGCCGTCGCACGGCGCATCGGCTGGATCGAGGCGGAAGGCCTGAACGACGGCCCGTTCCTCCACCGGTTCGTCGCCTCGGGCGGCTACTGCCCGCGCCACCTGCGGCAGGTGCTCGGCACGGCGGAGGGTGGACGCTGGGCCGTCCCCCTGCGCCTGGCGCTGCACGAAGTCGGGCGGCAGACGGCAGCCGCCTCCGCGGGCCTCGCGTTCGATCCGTGCCCGCTCTGCGAGCTCGAGACCTGGACCGGCGAGTACGCCGTCTCGGTCCTCGCCTCGGGGCGGACGCCGGTGACCGGCGGGGCGCGGCATCTCGGCCCCGGGGCATTCGTGTGCCTGCGGCACGCGGCCGAGGAGCTGCTGGTGCGTCCCGGAAGCGCCGCGCTGGAGCGACTGCAGCGCGCCCTGGGGGCCGCCTCGAGCCCGGCCCTGCACCGCAGGCTGGCCGCGGTCGCCGGTCTCGACCCGGCAGGGGCGATCCGGGCGCCGGCCTCCGGGTCCGACCTCGGGGCGGCGGATGTGTCCGCTGCCCCGGCACTGTCGCCAGCGTGGCTCAGGGCCGAGGTGGAGGCCGATCGCTGCCCTGCGTGTTCGGCGGCGGTCGCCGCAGAGAAGGCCCTGCTGCAGCGCGATCGTGGCCCCGCCGAGGTCCGGCTGTGCGCGCACCACGCCTGGGACGCCGCCTGGGCCGCACCCGCCCTCGTCGAGGAGGTGGCCCGTCGGGCCGTTGACGGCGCCCGCAGCTGGGCGGATGCCCATGCGGCCGGCGAGCTTCCGCTCCCTGCGCCGGGCATCGCGGCATGGCCGGACGGTCCACCCGCGCGCGGACGGCGAGGGATCGTGGGCCGCCTGACCGGCCGGCAGCGCGCCGCCGCCGCAGGCCGTCCCTGCACGGTGTGCCTGGCCCGGGCCGCAGCCGTGGGTTCCCGCCTGCGGCTGCTCGACTCGCAGGCCGAGGACATCTCCGCAGCCCGCGCGTGGCGGGGCCTCTGCGTCCGGCACCTGCTCCGGGCCGCCCCCGAGACGCGCGCTGCGTGGCCTCTGCTGCTGGCCGCCGCGCACTCCGCGAGCGGAGACCTGGAGCGGGCGCTGGTGTCCGGGCACGATCCGTCGGGTGGAGCCCTCGGCGCGGGACCGGCCATCCGGGACGCCGCCGCCTGCCTCGCCGGCGACGCCGTCGTGCGTGACCCGTGGTATTCGCCCGAGGTCCCGGGACTCGGGCCGTCGATCTGGCCGCTGTGATCGACCAGGTGGCGGCTGAGCAGCGGACGGTCAGCTCGGCGGCTAACTGGAGCGCCGGCCGGCCGCATCCTCTCGGCGATCTCGAGATCCAGTACCTCTGCCTGTTCGGTGCGGATGCCATCGACAGGCCCGAGACTCGCGTACAGCTGTGGATGGCGTGGGGCATGTGTCATCGTCACGCGCTCGGGTTCCTGGCGGTCGAGGCGTCCCTGCACCAGGGCTGGCTGTTCCGGCCCGCCATCGTCTACGACGACGTGATCGACCGCGGCAGGTACGCGCTCGCCCCGAGACGCCTGTTCGAGCGGGCCCGTGTCGGGGCGTCCCTCCGGGAGGCGGAACCCTGCCAGCCCTGCGCCCTCGGGCTGACGCCCGACGAGCCGGCAGAGCCGGAGGCCGCGACCATCGTCGACGAGGGCCGCGGCCTCGACCCGCTCCGCTCGTTCGCCTCGGAGACGCGTCGGCACTGGGAACGGTGGGTCTGCGGGAAATGCGCCGGATCGGAGTCCCCGACTCGCTGCCGGCTGCACCTGGCGGAGGATCTCGACGCGGGCAGGGGCGCCGGGCTGCCGTCGCAGCGGGTGCTGGTCGAGGATCTCTCGTCGCACCTCCGGGCCTACGCGCGCTCCTTCGGATGGTCGAGCCGCGGGACCGAGACGGCGGCCGACCGGGCCGCGCTCATCGGTGCCGTCGGATGGTGCGGCGGATGGGAGAGCATCCTCCGATTCCTGCCCTGAGAACCGGAGACGGGGCGCGTGATCGCCGGCAGGCCACCTCGCGCCTGGACGCCTCTCGCGTCAGGCCACCCGGCTGCCCTCGCCCGACACGGCCGCGACCGGCTCGGCGCCGGACGAGGCACGATCGGCCCACGCCCGGCGGAGCAGGCGCAGCAGCCCCGTCGCGGCCTCCGAGGTCGTCGCCGGGTATGAGAAGGCGATCGCGCGCGCAGCTGCTGCCGTGGCCGGCTGGCTGAGCTCGACCCGACCGACGAGCGGCGAGAGCGTGATCGCGACGCCCTCCAGGTGCTCGAGGGCGGCCGAGCGGAACTCGCCCGCCTGCAGGAGCGCGAACCGTGTCGGGGTGAGACCGACCGTGATCGCGCGAGGCGCGCCCTCGCGGCGCGGCGCGTAGAACGCCCCCAGGAGCTGCTCGGGCGCAAGGTGCTCTCGCATCGAGTCAACCTCGCGGACGGCGTCCTCGGCCTGGCGGAACAGTGCCGCCGGGGCCGCGTCGAACTCGACGGCGGCCGGCGCGTATCGCCGGACCAGTGTCCGCGCGCCGTCCCCGGGCAGGAACCGGAGGAGCAGATCGCGGAGCACCTCGGCTTCGGGACGCAGCTCGCCCGGGAGCGCGAACCTGGCCCCGCCCCCGCGGGTCTGGACGTGCAGCTCCAGGACGTCGCGGCCGGACAGACGGACGGCGCGCAGCGCCTCGAGCGCCAACAGGCGGGCGTCCACGCCCCAGTCGAAGAGGTATCGGTCGGGCGGCAGGTGATCGACCATCCAGATCAGCTGGCGGTCGGACAGGAGCAGCAGCCCGGCTCGTCGCTCCGCCCCGCGGCGCGGCATGCCCAGGCGTCCGGTCCGGACCGAGTCGGGCGGTCGCTCGATGGCGTAGAGAAGGCGCTCGTCATCGTCGAGGAGCCCCTCGAGACCGCGGATGAAGCGCGGTGGAAGGCGGTCCAGGCGGTACTCGGAACGCGAGTGGGGCGTGGTGAACCGCGCCTGCCCCGGGTCGCCGCCGACGGATCGCCAGGCCCGGCCGCCGAGGATGCGTCCGGCCTGCCGGCGAACCCGGAAGCGCTGGCGGGCGTCGAGCGCGAGCCGCTCGGCCGCCGTCGCGTCGACCCACTGCGCGGCCACTGCACGGGCCACCGTCCTGACGACCGGCTCCGGCGGCAGCGCCTGGCCCGCAAGGCGCGTGACCAGCACGGTGCGATCGGTCTCCACCAGGGCCCCGGCGAGCTCGGCAGCCACGCGACAGCCGGGGAAGCTGGAGCTCGGCAGGGCCACGACCGCGGCCAGCTCGGTCCCGTCGCCGGCGTCGGAGTCGACCAGGTACGCCCGATCGAGACCGAGCCACAGTCCACCCGGGCGCGCCGACGTGACGCGCGGAACGTCGGCGTCGACGACCACGTCGAGGCCGGGGCCGAGCGCCTCGTCGATGGCGAGTTCGACGGTGGTCACGGCCGCGGCGCCGTGCCGGCGAGGACCGCGACCACCTCCGCGACCGCCCGACGCTCGTCCTCGGCCAGCTCGTGGCGGCGGTCGAAACTCGAGTGGAGTACGAACCCGTCCAGCCGCTCCACCAGCTCGTCGAGCCGCGCCAGCTGACCCGCCGTCAGCGCCTGCGCCGCCTCTCCCGTCCGTTCCGTGGCGGCGGTTGCGAGGAGCGTTCCCAGGTGCGCCAGGCAGAACGGGGCGGCCGCCAGCGCCTCCCGCCACGGCCCGGCCGGCTCCGCGAGCGCCACGAAGCGCACCGCTGCGCGATCGCAGGCGCCGGCCTCCAGCGCGCAGATCGGGCAGTCAACCGCGGCTTCCATCGCGTGTCTGAGCGCCGACGGCCGTCCGCGCCGTTGCCGGAGCGCGCCACGAAGACCGGCAACCCGGGCCGCGAGCACGGAGCGTCCCAGGATGGCCACGCCCAGCGACCCGCCCGCCTGGTCTCGTTCGACCCGCACCAGCGCCCGCTCGTGGGGAGCGCAGAACCCGCCACCCGCCAGCAGCCGTTCCCGGAACGGGCCGTCGTTGACGTTCTCCCACAGGAGCGCCTCGAGATACCGCCGTCCACTCCGCTCGATCACGACGCACAGCGGACAGCCACCGGACCGCACCGCGGCGATGAGCGCGTCGTCTCCCAGCTCGCGCTCCGGCAGCGAGGGTGCGTCGGTCGGCCGCGGCCCCAGTCCGGATCGGTCCTGCAACGCCATGTGAGTGGGCGCCCTCACGTCCCCGGGACCGTGCCGGGGTCATCGGCCGCCGGCGCGGCTGGACCGGCTGGCCGGGCCCCGGCCGCGCGCCGCACGATCACGGACGGGTGCGAGCGGGCCGCGGCGAGGGATGCGTCGGCCGACGGATCACCGGCAAACGCAGCGAGGGCGCGTACCGCGGCGGCGGCCCGGTAGGGGTCGTCCCGAAGCCGGGAGAGCCGGCCCAGCGGCTCGATGGCGCGGGCCGTCTTCCGCTCGCCCAGCAGGCGCGCGGCCAGCATGGCGCTCTCCGTGTCCGGGTGATCGAGGGCCCACAGGAGGCCGGCGTCGAAGTCCCGAGGGGTCTCCAGCAGCGAGCCGCAGCGCTCGCACCGGGTGCTTTCCCACGGGTTCATGGCATAGCAAGCGGGGCAGAGGCGAGTCGGGCCCTCGCCACCGCGGGGCACCCCACCAGGTCCGGCAGCACCGGAACGCCGCACCAGGTTCGACGCCGGGTCAGGCACCCTCCACCTCTCGCTGCAGCGCGGTCGAGGTAGAAGCCGTCAGCGGAACCGCGGGTCGTCGCCGTTGCGACGGGCGGGCTTCATCGCCCGGCGCATTCTAGCGCGCGCCTGTCATCCCTCCCCCGCGAGCGCCATCGCCTCTCGCGTGCCGTCGCCCCGCTCGCCCGTCTCCGGCGGCCGTGGGACCACGGGCCGAGTGGCCGGTGACACATCCGCTTCTGCGCGTACCCTGATGTCGATTTGCCGCCGCGTCGCGGCAGGGGCTCCTGGCCCCGGGCTGGCGCGCGACCTCCGGCTGGCGGTGGAGGTTCATCCATGACCGCAATCGCATCGGTCCATGCCCGCGAGATCCTCGATTCGCGCGGGAATCCCACGGTCGAGGTCGACGTGGCGCTGGAGGACGGGACGATCGGCCGCGCGGCAATCCCGTCCGGTGCATCCACGGGGAGCCACGAGGCCGTGGAGCTGCGCGACGGCGACAGGGCCAGGTTCGGCGGCAAGGGCGTCCTTCGCGCCGTCGCCAACGTGAACGACACGATCGCCCCCGAGGTGGAGGGGATGGACGCCGACGACCAGTCGGCGCTCGACCGGGCGATGATCGACCTGGACGGGACCCCCAACAAGGGCCGCCTGGGCGCCAACGCCATCCTCGGTGTGTCGCTGGCCGCCGCACGCGCCGCCGCCGAGGACGGCGACGTCCCGCTGTACCGCTACCTGGGCGGCCTCCGGTCCCGCACGCTGCCCCTGCCCCAGTTCAACATCCTGAACGGCGGGCGGCACGCGGTCGACTCGTGCGACTTCCAGGAGTTCATGGTGGCGCCCATCGGTGCACCCACCTTCGCCGAGGCGGTGCGCTACGGATCGGAGGTCTTCCAGGCGTTGCGCGCGGAGCTCCACGACCGCGGCCTGGCCACGGGCCAGGGCGACGAGGGCGGCTTCGCCCCGACGCTCTCCTCGAACGAAGCGGCGATCGAGACCGTGGTGCGGGCGATCGAGCGCGCCGGGTACAAGCCGGGCGAGGATGTCGCGGTCTTCATCGACCCCGCCACCAGCGAACTCGTGGAATCCGGCGAGGAGGGCGGGCCGTATCGCTACCGCCTGGCCAGGGAGGGTCGCACGCTCGACTCCGGCGAGCTGATCGACCTGTGGGAGGACTGGGTGCGTCGTTACCCGATCTTCTCGCTGGAAGACGGGCTCGCCGAGGACGACTGGGCCGGCTGGAAGGAACTGACCCGGCGGCTCGGCTCCCGCGTCCAGCTCGTCGGCGACGACATCTTCGTGACCAACCCGGAGCGCCTGGCGCGCGGCCTGCGGGAGCAGAGCGCCAACGCGATCCTGATCAAGCTCAACCAGATCGGGACGCTGACCGAGACGCTCGGAGTGGTCGAGACTGCATTCGAGGCCGGCTGGGGCGCGGTGGTCAGCCACCGGTCCGGCGAGACCGAGGATTCCCTGCTCGCGGACTTCGTGGTGGGCGCCGGGGTCCGCCAGATCAAGAGCGGCGCACCATCCCGCTCCGAGCGGGTGGCGAAGTACAACCGTCTCATGCGCATCGAAGAAGAGCTCGGCACCGCCGCCCGCTTCGCCGGCGGGGACCCGGTGCGAGCGTTCATTCGCTGACTGCGCCTACAATGCCGGCCGGGCGATGAGGCTCGCCCGGCCGGCACACCCGGCGATCTGCGCCACGCGCTGACAGCCTCTGCACCCTGATCGAGTGCGGAGGTGGCAGTGGACGAGGTGACGGCGGCGGGCAGCGGCGCCGCATGCCGGTCGGAGTCCGCGACCGCATCGCTCTCGGCGCCAGGGCGCCATGCGATCCGGGCGGCCTGCCATCGACGCGCGTCGATTGTCCGACGGCGCAAGTCGGGCGCCGGCATGGCCCCTGCATCCACTGCGCGCCCAGGCACATCGCGACTCGCCAGTGGGTATCCCGCGGCAGGCGCCCTGACGCCCATCGAACGCGACCTCCGGCGGGCGAGCGTCGCCGACGCCCTCGTCCGGACCATCCGGTCCGTCCCCATGCCGGGCGTTCCACCCTTCTCGCGTCGCGATCGCCTGCTCATCGTGGGGTTCGTGGCCGTCGAGGCGCTGGTGACCGTGCTGCTCGGGGCCGCAGCACGACGGTGAGACGCATGGAGAAGCGTCCGGCCGTGGTCAGGGCGGTCGGCCGCGATGGCTGGGTGGTCGCGGAGCGGCCGGTCGACTACCCGACGCCGCTGGCCGTGGAGCGCGTGGCAGACGAACTGCGCGCCGCGGTCCGCAGCGACACGGGCTGGACGCCCACCGTGATCGTCCTCGACGAGGCCGGTCGCGACGTCACGGCCCGTTACGGGGTCAACTGAGCTGCCGCGCGGTCGCCGACGCGAGCGATCTCGGGTGCGGGGCACAGCTGGCGGCCCAGACGCTCCTCGCGACCGACGATTCGCGCCCCGGCCAGGCGACGTTCACTGTCCAGGCGCACGCTCCGTCCCGGTCCGTGGTCGCCACGCCGGCAGTGCCCTGCTCCGGGCAGTGCGTCATCGTGGCGACCATGGGCGGCGACTACGCGTATCGTGTGGCCCCAATCTCGTTTGCAGCCCCGTGACCGCGAACCTGACGGACCGAGCGAACGGGGGCGCACAGCGTCGAGGTGACCCGACCATGACACCGCGTGTGCATCGCCTGCTCCTCGAGCTGGGCGAGACGCTCGCCCTGACGCTCGTCCTGTTCTTCGGCATCCAGACCTTCGTGGCGCAGCCCTACCAGGTGAAGCAGGGGAGCATGGAGACCACGCTGCTGCCCAACCAGTACGTGCTGGTGGACAAGCTCACCCCGCGCTTCGAGGCGTACCAGCGCGGCGACATCGTGATCTTCACCCCGCCGGGCGCGTCGGCCGGCGCGACGCCCTACATCAAGCGGGTCATCGGGCTGCCCGGCGATCGCATCGCGATCCGCGACGGGCACACCTTCGTCAACGGGCACGAGCTGCTCGAGCCCTACGTGTACCCGGGTGAGACCACCGCACCCCGGACGGGGCAGGACGCCTGGACCGTGCCCGCGGGCTCGCTCTTCGTGCTGGGCGACCACCGCCTGGTCTCGGACGACTCACGCGAGTTCGGCCCGGTGCCAGAGGCGAACGTGATCGGACGCGCCTGGCTGCGCTACTGGCCGATCAGTACGGTGGAGGTCATCGCCACCCCGATCTATCCCGACCTCGGTCACGGCGGAAGTACGGGCGGATGACGGCTTCCACCCGGCTTGCCCGTCTCGTCACCCTGCTGTCTGTATCGAGATGGGGGTCGAAAGAGCGACATGGAGGGCGAGCGAGCGGTGAGCCATCCGATTGCCGATCCCTCACACGTTCACGGCGTTCGGGCGAGCTGGCTTCACGGGTTTGCGGCGCCTGCGCCCTGCCCGCCGGGCTGGGTTTCGACGGCCGAGACGGCCGCGCGCCCATCCGCGTGGTGGCCGCGGTGAGCGTGCCGTGACCGGGCGCGATCCGTCGGCGCACGTGGCCAGGCGGGGACCGCGCGCGGCGCGCGGAGTCCGCCGTCGCGGGGCGGCCCTGGCGGTTGCCGTGCTGCTGGTCGCCGCGTGCAGCGGACAGGCGCCCTCGACCGCGCCGACGTCACCGTCACTCGCGCCGGGCTCGTCGATCGGAGGTCCGTCCTTGCCGGTCGCGGGCACGCCAAGCACGCCGGGGCTGGCGATCGGGACGCCGCTGCTGGTGGGCCAGCGGCCGGGGATCAAGGCCGCCCTGGCGGAGACCGCCAGCGGCCCGGTGGTGAGCGTGTACGAGGCGCAGGTCGCGGTGCCCGGCCCGCTGCCGCTCGGGTCGGGCCAGCCCGTCGGGCTGACCTGCCCGCCAAGCCCGGTCGGTCGCGTGGGCACCGCGTCGGTCGGCTGGACCACCGCCGCGCAATCCATCCTCGCCCTCGCCGGCGACGCCTCGGCCCCGGGACCGGTGGGCATCGGGTTCAGCGCCGACTGCGCGCACACGATCGTCCTCGCCCCGCAGACGGCCACCTCCTGGTCGGCGTCCGCTGCGCCGTCCTTCATACACGCCGGTGTCTGGTACCTCGGCATGGCGCCCGGCGACCCGAGCAGCGCGGTGGCCTGGTCACCCGCCAGCGGGCCGCTCGCCCAGAAGGGCGGCTTCGAGTCCTGGACCGGCGACGGTGGGCGCACCTGGACCAGCGGGCAGACCGACCCGGCGATGCCGGCGGGCTGGGACTGGTTCGGCGCGTTCTGGCAGGTCGCGCCGGGGAGGCTCGTCGTCTCGCGCGGCCCGGGGTTCAGCGACAACCCTGCCGCATCGATCCCGACCGACGTCACCTGGGACCCGACCGCCGGGCAGGTGCCGCCGCTGCTGGCGACCGGCGTCTTCCGCGACCACGTGCTCCTCGGTGGGCGGGACGTCGCCCTCGAGTCGGTCGCCACCGACGGCTCCGGGACCACGCGGGTCCCCATCGCTGCCTGGCGCATCTCCGCCGGGTCGCGCGTCGTGGCCGCCGAGGGGAGGGACCTCGCCACCGGCGCAGCGACCCTCGCGGTCTCCTCCGACGGCGTGCACTTCGCGAGCGTCGCCCTGCCCGACGAGTTCGCGCGGGCGCCCACCGACTCGGTCGCGCTGCTCGCGCTCGACGACCGGGTGCTGCTCACCGACGGGCCGCAGACCGCGAACCCGGCCGACCGGGTGATCCACGTCTGGTCCGTGCCGGTGACCGACGTGCCCGCGCCACCGCCGTCGCCTACCCCGATCCCGACGCCGTCGATCCCGTCCCCACCGCCCGCCGAGGTCACCTCCACCTGGACGCCCGTCACGCTCCCGAGCGTACCGTCGGTCGGTGCCTTCGGCGGCCCGGGCGGCGGGTTCTCCGCGCTGCCCGGCGGCTTCATCGACTTCGTCCCGGCTTCCCCCACGCGGACCCTCGTCTTCACCTCGCCCGACGGATCGCACTGGTCGCAGACGGGCGTGGTCACGGGCACGGACGCCGCCGGCATCCGCGGACCGGTGGCCAGCGACGGGCACGTGTACGTGGCGCTCGGCGGGGAGGGCGGCGGCACCTACTACGGGGGCCAGTCGAACGGCGCGGCCTGGGTCTCGCGTGACCTGCGCAGCTGGACGAAGGCGCCCCACCAGGTGGCCTTCGGCGGCGCCGAGTTCGACGCCGTCGCGGCCGGCCCCGCGGGGTTCGTCGCGACCGGGTTCGACCAGGGCGGCCAGTCGATGTGGACCTCGCCCGACGGGCTCCGCTGGAGCGTGCTGCGCGACGCACGGGCCTTCCCCCCCGGCGCCAGCCCCGGTCCCATCGTCCGCACCTCGGACGGACTCCTGATCGTCGGCGCGCTCGACGGGCAGGCCGCCGTGTGGACCTCGCCCGACGGACGGCGCTGGACCCTGCATACGCCGATCCCCGGGGCCTCGAGCGTCCTGTTCGAGGGTCTCGCCCGCGGGGACGCCGGCTACGTCACGCTCGGGGTGGCATCCGGTGGGTCGGGCATCGAGGTGGCGCCGGGGGACTTCCGGCTGCCGGTCGTGCCCTTCGTCTCGTCCGACGGCCTGGCCTGGCGGGCCGGTCCGTCCAGCGCGGCGCTCTTCGGGGTCGGCATCGCCTCGCTCGTGGCCGCCCCCGGTGGCTACGTCGCGACCGGCACGGTGGGCACCGCCGTCGGGCTCTGGACATCCCGCAACGGCATCGCCTGGATCCCCGTCGCCGGGGTCGACCTGGCGGCGGCGGACGAGTCGGGCCTCGTGTCGGACGGCCGCCACGTCCTGCTCATCGCCAGGAGCCAGAACGGGGTCGTGGGCTTCGTCACGAGCCGGGTGGAGCGCTAGGTTGGATGGCGAATGCAGACGGGGTTGCGGTGCGATCCCTGCCGGCGGAGCGACCGGGAGCCGACCGGGGCGGCGATGGACAGGATCCTTGCAGAAGTGGCGTCAGACGGCAGCAAGGCGGCGCAAACCGTTGAGTTCGTGCAGAGAGCCCGAGGCGGTTGACGCCACTGGCGTCGGTCTGGTAAACGGCCCCACCAGGCCTCTACGCGACCTCTCCGCGCGGTGCGGAAGGGTGGCACCCGGGCGGCATCCGGCCGCCGTGGACGCGCCGTCAGTCGGCCGTCACCAGAAGCATCGGCCGGCCGGAACGGCCCCCGTACTGAGGCCGTAGCCGCTCCATGTTGTACATCGTTGCGACGTCCACCTTGCGCGGTCCGAGCTTCGGATCCGGCAGCGGGCTGTGCGTGAAGGTGCCGCCGAGGATCGCCGTCATGCGCCCCGTCTGCCCCTCCTCGATGAGGTCCATGGCGATGTTCGCGAACGTGATCCCCACGATCGTGTCGACGCCGTCCGGCTCGCCGCTCCGCAGGTCGTAGGTGAGCTCGCTGGCGACTGCGTCCTCGCCGGTGCGCCGCTTGATCTCGTCTGCCAGCGCCTCCGCGACGTTCACCTTGTGGCGGTGGCCGAAGCTGTCCACGTCGCCGTACTCGGCCAGCGCGCCACCCTCCCAGATCGCACCCTCGGCGGTCACGATGATGGCGTAGCGGCTGGGGTTGCGGCGCTTGTCCTCCTCGAGCAGGCTGCACAGCAGGTCCAGGTCGTAGGGAGCCTCGGGGATCACGCAGCGGGTCGAGGTGACGTACGCCGTGAGCAGCGCGGTGAACCCCGCGTCGCGCCCGAAGATCCGGAAGACGCCGATCCGCTCGTGCGAGCCGAGCGTGGTCCGCTGCCGGTTGATGAGCTCCTTGGCCCGGTCGATCGCGGTGGAGAACCCGATGCAGTACTCGGTCCCCTGGACGTCGTTGTCCATGGTCTTGGGGATGCCGATGAGCGGCACGCCGGCGCGAACGAGCGCGTGCGAGAAGCTCTGAGTGTCGTCTCCGCCGATGGGGATCAGGTAGTCCAGGCCCAGGTGCTCGATGTTGTCGAGCACCACCGGGGTCAGGTCGTACACGCCCTCCGAGGTCTCCATCGGGGCAAGGCGGTCCGGCGCCACCGTCGACGGAAGCGTCGACTGGCCCATCTTGCGCGGGTTCGTCCGCGACGTGTGGAGCCAGGTGCCGCCGGTGCGGTCGATCGTCCGGGTGTTCAGGCGGTCGAGCTTCACCACGTACTCCGGGTCGAGCTCCGGCCCCGGCTTCATGTGGGTGAGCCCCTCCCAGCCGCGGCGGATCCCGAAGACCTCGTAGCCGAGCTCGGTCGCCCGGAACGTGACGCTCTTGATGACGGAGTTGAGTCCCGGGACGTCACCACCACCGGTCAGGATCCCGATCCTGTGCGATGTCACGGCGATTGTCTCCTCGTGGGCGACGGCGCGGTCGATCGTCGTCCTGGGGCGAGACGACCCGCACCAGCGGCGATCCGACCGGTGCCATCAGGTCGATCGTGCCGCCCGCATGGTACTGGTGCCAACGGGCGCCTGTATGATCGCCGGGTGAACTACGAGCTCTTCATGGGCGAAGCCCTCGCGGAGGCCCAGGTCGCCGTCGAACAGGGTGAACCACCGTGCGCGGCGGTCGCCGTGGTCGACGAGGCGATGGTGGCACGAGCCCGCGACAGAGTCCGGGAGACCGGCGACCCGACCGCCCACGCGGTGATGGGTGCGATCCGGGAGGCGGCCAGGCGGCTGGGGCGGGACCGGCTGGCCGACGTGACGATCTTCACGACCGTCGAGCCGTGCGCGATGTGCGTGGGCGCCCTGCTGCAGGCCGACGTCGAGACGCTGGTCTTCGCGGCACCCGATGATGCCAACGGGGCAGCAGGCGGGGCCGTCCAGCTGGCCCAGAGCCCCGGGCTTCGGCGCCGCCTGCGGGTGGTGTCGGGGATCCGGCGTGAGGAGGTCGAGGATCTCCGCGGCCGCGCGGTGGCGCGGGCCGAGGCCGGACGAGCCGCCGAGGGCTGACCAGCGCGGCGCCCGGTCGGCGTCGTGGTTGACCGCCGCGAACCGGGCAGGGCATCGCACGAGGGCGTGGTCGCGTCACGGCCAGACGCTTCGAACCGGACAGCAGCGTCCCCGGGGATGCGTGTCGCGTGGCGGCTCCCCGCCGGCGGTGGAGGCCTCCGGCCTTTGGTATCCTCTCGCGCGGAGAGGTGTCCGAGTGGTTGATGGTGCCGCTCTCGAAAAGCGGTGTGCGAAAGCACCGTGGGTTCGAATCCCACCCTCTCCGCCATTCGCACCGATCGCCGACGCCCGCGGAGAGGTCGCCTAGTGGCCTAGGGCGCCGCACTGGAAATGCGGTATGGGGCAACCCATCGCGGGTTCAAATCCCGCCCTCTCCGCCACCTTCCCGCACGACACGGGCGGCTCTCGCTCTTCGCGGCCGGCCCATCGTCTCGCACGAGTCCGTGCTCGCCACGTCCTCCGGCTGCGCCGCGGGCGCGGTGGCAACGCGCGAGTCCGCTCGTCACCGCCGCGGGCGAGGTATCATCCGCGGGCCGTGCTAGGTGGGGAGCTAGCGGTGCCCTGTACCTGCAATCCGCTCCAGCAGGGCTGAATCCCCTCCCGAGGTCCGCGTTCTCGAGGGCTCCGGTGATGGTCGACGTTGAGGATCGGGTCCCGCGCAGCGGCGACGCGTGAACCTCGTCAGGTCCGGAAGGAAGCAGCGATAAACGCTGCTCGCCGGGTGCCGCGGATCGGCCTGGTCCGAGCCGGCCATCATCACGAGCGCGGGGACGTCCCCGATCGACGGAGGGTGCACGGCAGTCTGCACATCGTCCCCCGGCGGCCGCACCTGCCCCGGTTCTCCCGGATCGGCGGCCCGGGCCGCCCGGGGATCCGGCTTCGGTCGGAGCCGCAGGCCTGCGGCGTCGCTCGAGGCCCGTATCATTGGCTCGCCCGGGCAGCTGCCCGCCCTGATTCCAGGAGCCGATGACCCCCACCTCCTCGTCGCCCGTCTCTTCCGGCGCCGGCCCGCACACGGCGATCTACCGGCGCTGGCGAGCCCAGACCTTCGCCCAGATCGTGGGCCAGGCGGCGGTGGTCGAGACCCTCCGGAACGCCGTGCGGCTCGGACGCGTGGGTCACGCCTATCTCTTCGTCGGTCCCAGGGGGACCGGCAAGACCTCGATGGCGCGGATCCTCGCGAAGGCCGTGAACTGCACCAGCCTGCGGAACGGCGAGCCGTGTGACGAGTGCCCGAGTTGCGAGGCGATCCGCGAGGGGACGGCGCTCGACGTCGCCGAGTTCGACGCGGCCTCGAACAACACGGTGAGCGACATGCGCGAGCTGCTGCCGCGCGTGCACACGGCACCCTCGGACCTGCGCCGCAAGGTCTTCATCATCGACGAGGTACAGCGCATCAAGGAGGGCTGGGACGTCCTGCTGAAGACGCTCGAGGAGCCACCCCCGCACGTGCTCTTCGTGTTCTGCACCACCGACCCCACCCAGATCCGGCCCGCTGTGCTCTCGCGCGTGCAGCGCTTCACGTTCCGCCCGCTCAGCGTGGACGAGATCGGCGGGAAGCTCGACCGGATCCTGGCGGACGACGGACGGACGGCCGAGCCAGACGCGGTCCGGCTGGTGGCCGAGCTTGCCGCCGGGGGCATGCGCGACGCGGAGTCGATGCTGGACCAGCTGCTGAGCACCGAGTCCGACCCGCTGACCGCGGACGGCGTGCGTGCACAGCTGGGGATGGCGGCTTCGGCCGAGGTGGACGCCTTCCTGGTCGCGCTGCTGGACGGCGACGCGCTGGCAGGCGTCCGGGTGCTCGACCGACTCGAGAGCGCCGGTCGGGATCTGCGGCTCGCGACGGACCAGGCGATCGAGCGGCTGCGGCACCTCCTGTTCGCCCGGCTGGCGTCCGAGCCCCTACCCCAGGACTTCGCGGCTCGGTCCGTGGCGGAGCTGGCGTCGGCCGCGCGCGGCCTCGCGTCGATCGACGCGTCCAGGACCGGCGGGGGCGGGCAGCGACTCCAGCTCGAGCTGCTGTTGCTCGGGAGGAGCGCGCCCGCGGCCGCCCCGGAGGCGCGGACGGCGAGCGCCTCGCCGGCGTCTCCCGGTGCCGTCGTTGCGAAGCCGCGGCCGGAAGGTCAGCCGCGCCCTGGACCGCAAGCTCGACCTCAGGCAGCGCGACCGCCGGAGCCAGCGGCAGAACGTGGCGGCGCCGACGGCACGGCTGCGACGCCCGCCACGCCGGCACCGCGCACTGCCCCCGTGCACGGGCCGGCCCCAGCGTCCGCCGCACCGCGCACGGAGGCCGCCGCAGCGCCCGTGCCGACACCCCCCACGGGTGGACCGGCTCACGAGCCCATCCGTACCGGCACCGACGCCGCGGGCGCTGCCCGTGCCGACACGACCCCCGACGAGCTCCTCGGGCGCGTGCGCGCGGGCTGGCCGGCGATCGTCGTCGCCCTCTCGCGGACGCCGCTCGTCAAGCCACTGGCCGAGGTCTGCCGGCCCGTCCGTCTCGACGGTCGGGTCGTGGTCCTGGGCTTTCCCGAGGACAAGGCGTTCTTGCGCGAGAAGGCCGAGCAGCGGCACGCCGCGTTCGAGGATGCGATATCGACCGTCGTCGGCATCGAGCTCGGAATCCGCTGTATCGCCACGAACCTGGAGGCGCTCCCGCCCCTGCCCCACGAGGCCATCGGACGTGCGAACCTCGACGCGGCCCGCCGCGTCTTTGCCGGCGACCTCGCGGATGCCGCGGACGTGGAATGAGCGCCCACTGGCCTCGCACGCCTGATCGACTGAGGAGGGAGCCATGAGCTTCGGGAACCTGGCCAAGATGGCGCAGCAGATGCAGGCACAGCTCGCGCGCGTGCAGGCCGAGCTGGAAACCCTGCGGGTCGAGGGGTCCGCCGGCGGCGGGGCCGTGAAGGCGGTCGCGACAGGCAAGCAGGATCTCATCTCGATCTCGATCGACCCTGGCGTGGTCGATCCGGACGACGTCGAAATGCTGCAGGACCTGGTGCTGGCGGCGGTCAACGAGGCGATCGGCTCAGCCCGACGAACGGCGGAGCAGAAGATGTCGGCCGTCACTGGCGGCCTCCGGCTGCCGGGGATGTGAGGCGTCCGTGAGCGTCGTCGTCGAGCCCGTCGCCCGTCTCATCGAGGCGTTCGCCCGCCTGCCCGGCATCGGACCCAAGACGGCGCAGCGGCTCACGTACCACCTGCTGCGCGGTCCCGAGAGTGAGGCTCGGGCGCTCGCCTCGGCCCTCGTCGCGGTCAAGGAGCAGGTCGTGTTCTGCCAGTCCTGCTTCAACATCAGCACGGGTCCGCTCTGCCCCATCTGTCTCGACGCCGGCCGCGATGCCGGCCGGCTCTGCGTGGTCGAGGACGCGCTCGACGTCCTCGCGCTCGAACGAACCGGCGCGTTTCGCGGCCGGTACCATGTGCTCCACGGCGCGATCTCGCCGATGGACGGGATCGGGCCGGACCAGCTGCGGGTCCGCGAGCTGCTCGACCGCGTTCGCGCCGCCGAAGCGGGAGGCCAGCCCTTCGTCGAGGTGATCCTGGCCACCAACCCGACGCTGGAGGGCGAGGCGACGGCGCTCTACCTGGCCGAACGGCTGGACGGTCACGTGGGGGCCGTCACTCGGATCGCCCGGGGGATCCCGGTGGGCGGCGACCTCGAGTACGCCGACGAGGTGACGCTGGTGCGAGCGTTGCAGGGACGGCGCGCGGTGGAGGAGGCCGTGGAACGATGAGCAACCTGGTCGGCGAAATGCTGTTGCGCCTGTCCAAGGCGGGAGCCGCCCTCGTGCTCGGTGCCGTGCTCTTGTGGCTCCTGGTCTCGTTCGTGGGTGCGACCGCGTCGGTGGAGCTCGCGCTCCTCTGCTGGCTCAGCGCGGCCGCCTTCATCCTCCTGGTGGAGGAGAGTCCCATCTGACCCCCGGGCCGACCGGGCGGCCCACCTGCTGGCACGACCGCCCGGCCGTGATCGACGCCCGACACAGCGGCGTTTGACAGCAGGCGGTGGAGCCGCTAATGTCCCACCTCGCGCCCGCCGGACAGACGGCGACGCGGGACTGGCGGGACCCGTCAGTCCCAGGGGTTGCTCCGGGGGGTCGACCCGCGAGGGTGGACGGGAGCGCCCGGCCCAGACAGAACGACCGTACCGGTCATCGCATGGGCGGCAGCGGCACCGAACCGCCGCCGGCCGTCCACCCCGCCTCCGGTGGGGAACGACGCGCGGTTGACACCAGAGTCGCGAACCCTCAATATATGGGGGTTGCGCCGCGAGGCCTCCGACGGCACGGACGCTGCACCTTAACAAGTGAAGAGTGGCAGGAAATCCGGTAAGCGTGAGCGGGTAGACGAACCCCGAGATCAAGTCCGACCGTGAGGTCGGCATCTTTTCGGAGAGTTTGATCCTGGCTCAGGATAAACGCTGGCGGCGTGCATGAGACATGTAAGTCGTACGAGTCTTCGGGCTTGCTCGGAGGCTAGTGGCGGACGGCTGAGTAACGCGTAGGTGACC
>JAJYNP010000248.1 GCA_021786265.1 Chloroflexota bacterium | reverse complement strand
GGCCGGCGAGATCGGGATGATCGCCTCGGTGACCCGGCCGTTCTGCGCGGGCTGCTCGCGAGTCCGCCTGACCGCCGATGGCCGGCTGTTCACCTGCCTGTTCGGCGTGTCCGCGGTCGACCTGCGGAGCCTGCTCCGGGGAGGGGCGAACGATGCCGAGCTGGGCACGGCCATCGTCTCGGCATGGCAGCGTCGCGACGATCGCTACAGTGAGCTGCGGGCTGCACTGCCTCCCTCCCACGCGCGCGAGGCGATGACGGTCATCGGCGGCTGATCGTCCGCGGCGATGGTGGCCGGCGGCGTCGGCGTGCCATCCGGCCCAGTCACAATGGGCCGCGCGACTCGGGCGTGCATCAGTCCAACTTGTCACAGTAGCGCCTGAGATGTTCACGGCAGGGCCGCCGCGGGCACGTTCCGCCGGTGGCCCAGGGCCGTCATCACGGCGAATGAACCGGCGGGGAGGCAAAGGCGCGCTGCGCCCCACGCCTCCTCGCCTCCGCTTGCCGTGCGCAGCCGCACCGAGACCACCAATGGATGCATTTCCGCCGTCTCCCTCCCTGGCGAGCCCCACGCTCCACGCGCAGACCGTTGCGCGCAGCGCGCCGTCGCCGCGGCTGCTGGTCGCTCTCCTGCTCGCCCTGGGCGTCCTCGTCCTGGAGGTGGTGGGTGGCCTGCTCACGGGGAGCCTGGCGCTCTTGAGCGACGCGACTCATGTCGCGGTCGACGTCGCGGCGCTCCTGGTGGGCTTCTCGGCGGCCCGACTCGCGACTCGCGAGCCGGACGACGCCCACAGCTATGGATTCCACCGCATGGAGTCGATCGGCGCGCTGATCAACGGGGCGCTGCTGGTGGCGGCGAGCGCGGCCGTCCTCGCCGAGAGCGTGGGCCGGCTCCTCGCGCCGACCCCGGTGCAGGCCACGGGGGTACTAGGCGTGGCCGTGCTCGCGCTGGTCACCAACACGGCGTCGGCGCTCCTCGTGCACGGGATCGAACGGCGCACCAGCGCGACCCGCGTCCTGGTGCTCCACCTTGCCGGCGACGCCGCGGGCTCATCGGCCGTCATCGCCGCCTCGCTGGTGATCCTGGCCGGCGGGCCGCCGGTGTTCGATGCCGTCGCCAGCCTGGCGATCGGGGTGCTGCTCGGTGCCGCCGGCCTGCGGCTGCTCGCCGACGTGGTCCACATCCTCGCCGAGGGTGTTCCGGCGCAGCCATCGTTCGCATCGGCCGGCGCGGCGCTGCGCGCGGTGCCCGGGGCCGCGGGGATCCACGATCTCCACGTGTGGGCACTGGCCGAGGATCTGCCGCTGGTGACGGCGCACCTCGAGCTGCAGGCGGCGGCCGACGAGTGTGACGTGCTGCCGGCCGCCACGAATGCATTGCGCCGCATCGGCGTCTCGCACGCAACCCTGCAGCTCGAACGCGAGCCCTGTGGACAGGGACGAGTCAACCCCGATGCCGGCGCGACCGGAGCAACAGCGGGTGACCGGTCCATCCAGAAGGCGTAACAGGCGACGGCACGTCGCCAGATCAACTCACCCGCCACCGGGCCTCCCGGCGGTGGGAACAAGGAGGAACCAGCACGATGGCAGCACCCGAGAAGCTCCTGATCATGATCACCCACGGTGCGGACGAGGCCGAGCAGGTCACGATGCCGATGGTGATGGCCGTCGGCGCACTGGCGTCGGAAGTGGACGTCGTGGTCGGGCTCCAGGAGGCCGGCGTCGAGCTGGCCGTCAAGGGCGCTGCGGAAACCATCGCGGCAACGGGATACCCGACCCTCGCGAAGCTGATGGCCGACTACCGCGAGCTCGGAGGGCGGCTGCTCGCGTGCCCGCTGGGCATTGCCAAGCGGGGCATCGACCGCGACACGCTGGTGGAGAACGCCGAGGTGGTCGCTGCCGGGCGTTTCATCCTCGAGATGAGCTCGGCCTCCCACGTCCTCGTCTACTAGCAGAGACCGGCACTTCGGAGCACACACATGGACGACATCGAGACGCTGAACCAGGCCCTGGCCTTCCACGGCCACAAGTGCTGGGCCAGCACGGCCGGCGTGCGGCTGGGGTTGGCCGCGATGCGCGAGCTCGGCGCGACCCGTGCGGGGGCCAAGGAGTTGCACGCGGTCATCGAGACCGGCGACTACCACGGCGGGATGTGCTTCGGCGACGGCATCCAGTTCACCACCGGCTGCACGTTCGGCAAGGGCAACATCGAGAAGTCGGGGGAGGGGAAGTTCGCCGTCACCCTGGTCGACAAGGGCGCCGAGCGCGCAGTCCGTGTCGCCTACAGGCCCACCCTCCAGCCGAAGATCCGCGCGACCTCGTTCATGCAGAAGCGCGCCGCGGGTGTGCCGGCCTCGCAGATCCCCGATGACGAGCAGATGGAGGTGGTGCGCCTGGTCTGGGACGCGCCGGCGGAGGAGATCATGACCGTGGGACCGGTCGAGGCGCGGACCTGGAGCGAGCCCGAGGAAGTCGTGCGCTTCGCGGTCTGCCCGTCCTGTGGCGAGCTCGTCGCCGAGCCGTATCTCCGGGTCGCGGAGGGGCGCACGGTCTGCGCGGCCTGCTCGGGCTATCCGCGCTGAGCCGACGACCGGGGCACTGATCCGTGCTGCTCTACGTCGTCGGTGGGGCGAGCGTCTTCGTCTTCTCGGGCGTCATGGCGATGGCCGGCCTGGGCGCCGCGTTCCTCTTCGTGCCGCTCTTCTACTACCTGGGCGTGCCGCTCGGCCAGGCGACCTCCACGGCGCTGCTGCTGAACGCCGTCAGCCTCTCGGCGGCCACCGTGGCGTACTGGCGCGGCCGGCTCATCGACTGGCGTGCCGGGGTACCGGTGCTCATCGCGGCGGTGGTGCTGGCGCCCTTCGGCGCCCGCCTCACGGCCAGCGTCGACCGGCGCGTGCTGCTGGGCCTCTTCGTGGTCTTCCTGGTCTTCGCCGGCGCGATGATGCTCCTCTACCGCGCAAAGGCCGGACGGCGGGCGCTGAGCCGCTCGACCGAGGCCGGCGTCGGGGCCGGCGTCGGCGGCGTGGCGGGGTTCCTGGGCGGGCTGCTCGGCGTGGGCGGCGGCAACATCATCCTGCCGGGGCTCACCTGGCTCGGCCTCGAGCCCAAGATCGCGGCCGGCACCACCGCACTCGCCGTCTTCTTCTCGTCGCTCTCGGGCTTCGCCGGCCACGCGGCCCTGGGCGGCATCGATCCACGCTTCACCCTCACCATGGCGGTGCTGGCCGGGGCAGGCTCGCTGGCGGGGTCGCACGTGATGCAGACCCGCCTCACCGGCGCCCAGCTCAAGCGCCTGATCGGGGTGCTGCTGTGGGTGATCGCGCTGAAGATGGCGCTGGACCTGCTGTGATGCCACGCCCGATGCGTCCTCGCGTTCGGGCCGCGGCACGACCGTGCGCCGCGCGTCCCGGGTGTCCGTCGCCACCCTGACGGCCGCCTCCTGTCATCCGCATCGTTCACCATCGCTCGTTCGGAGGAACGTCTCGTGTCCACTACCCTGCATGCCGAGGAAGCGTCGGCCACCGCGTCGCAGGTGCGCCTGCGCGGCTTCCACCCCGGCTGGTATGGAGCCGTCATGGGGACGGCCATCGTCGGGATCATCGCCTACCAGAACCCGGGGCAGATCGCCGACCTGGGCGAACTCGGCAGGGCCTTCGGCGTCGCCATGGTCACGCTGTCGGCCGTGCTCGCGGTTCTGCTCGGGATTCCCTACGTCGCGCGCTGGATCGGGCACCCCGACGCGGCGCGCCAGGACCTGGCCAACCCGGTGGCCGGTGCCCTCTACGGCACGTTCCCCGGCGGCATCCTGGTGCTGGCGGTGGGAATCGCCACGGTCGGGCCGTCGATCGGCGCGCCCGGAGACGTCACGCTGACCGTCGGTGTGCTGGCGGCCATCGGGCTCGTGCTGGCCTTCGTCGTCAGCGTGCTGTTCGCCCACCTGCTGTTCGTGACGCATCCGGTCGGTCCGGAGGTCTCCAACGGGGCCTGGTTCATCCCGCCGGTCGTCAACATCGTGGTGCCGCTGGCGCTCCTGCCGCTGGTGCCCCACGTGGCCCCGTCGGATGCCGCGCTGCTGATCTTCGCCGCGTACGCCTTCTGGGGCATGGGCTTCGTGCTCTTCGTCCTGGTCGCGTCGCTGCTGTACGACCGGCTGATCTTCCACCCCTTGCCCGCCGCCCCGCTCGCCCCGTCGCTGTGGATCGGCCTGGGGCCGATCGGGGTGGGCAGCCTGGCACTGCTGCGCATCGCGCAGGCCGGGGCGCCGCTGTGGGGCACGGCGGCCCCGGTGGTCGGCGTGCTCTCGTCGCTCACCGCGACGGCGCTTTGGGGATTCGGACTCTGGTGGCTGGCCTCGGCGATCCTGCTGCTGGCGGCCTACCTGCGGCGTGGCGAATTGCCGTACGGGCTGGGGTGGTGGGCGTTCACGTTCCCCCTGGGGGCGTACACGGCCAGCACGCTGGCGCTGGCGCGCAGCTGGCACGTGGGCCTGCTGGAGTCCGCGGCGGTGGCGCTGTTCGTGCTGCTGCTCGGCTTCTGGGTGGTGGTGAGCGCGGGCACGGTGCGCGCGATGGCCACTGGCGAGGTCTGGCGGCGGTAGTGGAATGCCGGTGCCTCCGGCGCCCACTGTTCGACGCCGGAGGTGCCTGTGCCCGCTCAGTGACCGCGTCCGAGGCCCCAGGCAGCCGAACGGCCGAGTCGGGCAGCTTCCGGTTCGACCGGCTGGAGATGTCGGGGGCCCTCGCCGATCTGGGCGTGTTCGTCCCGATCGCCGTCGCGCTCATCATCAGGAACGGGCTGTCGCCGACGGCGGTGCTGCTGCCGGCCGGCCTGCTCTACGTGGCGGTGGCGTGGCTCTACCGGCTGCCCGTCCCGGTCCAGCCGCTCAAGGCGTTCGGCGCGATCGCGATCGCCGCGGGGATCGGGCCGGGCGGGATCGCCGCGGGCGCCCTGCTCATGGGCGCGATCTTCCTGGTCCTCGGCGCGAGCGGCCTGCTCGACCTGGCCGCGCGGGTGTTCCCGACGGCCATCATCCGGGGCGCGCAACTCTCGGTCGGGCTGCTGTTCCTCGAGATCGCGTGGGGCCTGGTCAGCGCGCCGCCTCGGCCCTTCCTCGACGCCGGGACGCCGTCGGGCTACCTGATCGCCGCCACGCTGGTCGTGATCCTCGGCGCGCTGCTCCTGCGGCACCGGCCGATCACGCTCGGGCTGGTGGCGCTGGCCGTCCTGGTGGCGGTGTTGCGCTTCCCCGTCGCCTGGCACTTGGGTCCGACGCCGCTGGCCATGCCGCACCTCGATCTCGCGACGTTCGCGACGGCGTTCATCGTGCTGGTCGTGCCGCAGCTGCCCCTGACCTTCGCGAACAGCTGCCTCGCGACGGCCGATGCGGCCGGGGTCTACTTCGGCGAGCGGGCGGCGCGGGTGCGGCCGGGTCGGCTGGCCATGAGCCTGGGTGCCGCCGATCTCCTGGCCGGCGCCATCGGCGGCATGCCGGTCTGCCACGGCGCGGGCGGCATGACGGCGCATGTGACGTTCGGGGCCCGCACCGGCGCGGCGCCTCTCATGATCGGGACAGCGCTCCTGGTCGTGGCGGTCACGCTCGGGGCGAGCCTGAGCGGCCTGCTGGCCGGCTTCCCGTTGCCCGTGCTCGCGGGGCTCCTGTCCGTGGCCGGGATCCTCCACATCGCCCTGCTGCGCGACCTGCGGGGCACGCTCGCGTGGGCGCTCGCGCTCGGGGTGGGGGTCGTGGGCGTCACGGTGAACCTCGCCGTGTCGGTCACGATCGGGCTCGTCGCATGGTGGGGTGTCCGCGCGCTCCTGGCCCTGCAGGCGAACCGGCACCGCCACCGGACGGGCGCCGTCGGTGCCCTGACGGAATCCGGCGTTGGCGACAGAGGCGACGCCTGATTCGACGAGCGCACCGGTTCGCAGCATCCCGGAGGCCGAGGTCAAGGTCTTGACGCCGGAGGTATGAGCGCGTACGGTATTTGCATACGCGTACTCGTATCTGATGAGGCGACCTGATGACCACCGAAGCGCTCGTGTACATCGACCTGGGCGTGGGCGGCATGACCTGCGACGATTGCGTCCACCATGTCACTGCGGCGCTCGAGTCCGTCCCGGGCGTCCGCCGCGCCGAGGTCAGCCTCGCGGGCACGCCAGGCGATCGTCGAGGCGAGCCCCGACACTGCGGTCGAGACGCTGACCACGGCCGTCCGAGCCAGCGGGTACAACGCGTTCCTGCGCAGGCGCCGCCCGGCATAGTCGGAGAAGGCCGCTAGCACCGTGGAGCTCATCGGATGACGAGCAACCTGCCGATCGCCGCCTCGCGCGGCACGCCGCTCGACCGGCCGGAGGCGCTGGCGACGTTCTTCCAGGGCCTGTCCGACCCGACCCGGGTGCGCATCCTCGAGCTGCTCGGGGAGCGGCCGCGCACCGTGACCGAGCTGCAGGCCGACCTTGGGATTGCGCAGGGCCGCCTCTCGAGTCATCTCGCCTGCCTGCGCTGGTGCGGCTACGTCGTGGCCATGGCGGAGGGACGGTACAACCGCTACCAGCTCGTCGATTCCCGGGTGCGCGAGATTCTGGCGTCCGCCGAGTCGATCGTGCGGGAGAACGCGGCCCGGCTCGGCTCCTGCCTGGTGCTGGCGACCGAAGCCGCCGGGAGCGCCCCCGAGGAGGCCTGACCCGGCAGCAGGCAGGCAGCGCCGGCCCGACTCGCCTGCGTCGAGCCGGAGGAGGATTCCAGTGTCCGTTCCGTACGACCTCTGCATCGTCGGTTCCGGATCGACCGCGTTCGCGGCGGCGATCAAGGCGAGCGACCTCGGCGCGCGGGTGGCCATGGTCGAACGGCGCACTCTCGGCGGCACCTGTGCCAACCGTGGCTGTCTCCCGTCCAAGAACCTCATCGAGGCCGCTCGCATCGTGCACGAGGCGGCGCATCCGCGCTACGCGGGCCTGGCGCCCACCACGATCGAGGTGGACTTCCCGACCCTGGTGCACCAGAAGGACGACGTGGTCCACGCCTACCGGGCGAAGAAGTACGCCTCGGTCGCGGACGGCATGGCCGACCTCGAGATGCTCGAGGGTGACGCCGCCTTCGCCTCGCCCGGCGCCATTGTGCTCGCCGGGCGCACGATCGAGGCGGACCGCTTCCTGATCGCCACCGGCAGCCGCCCGCGGATCCCGCCGATCCCGGGCCTGGAGAGCGTTGCCTACCTCACGAGCGATCTGCTCGACGCCGACGAGGCGGGGCGCCTGGCCCAGCTTCCCGCGTCGCTCGTCGTCCTGGGCGGTGGATACATCGCCGTGGAGCTCGCCCAGCTCTTCGCGCGGCTGGGCAGCCGGGTGACGGTCGTGGCCCGCTCGGAACTCCTGCGGGGCTATGAGCCGGACCTCGGGCGGACGCTGGCGGAGACCTTCCGCGCGGAGGGGATCGAGGTCCTCGAGCAGGCGCGGGTCGCGCGCGTCTCCGCCGACGGGCCCGCGGTGGCCGTCGCGGTCGAGACGCCCGCGGGCGGGCGTACCCTGCGCGCCGAGCGGCTTCTCGTGGCCACCGGACGCGAGCCTGCCACCGACGGGCTCGGCCTCGAACATGCGGGCGTTGCGATCGGCCCGGGCGGTGTGGTGACCGTCGATGAGGAGTTGCGCACGAGCCAGCCCCATGTCTGGGCGGCCGGTGACGTGATCGGGTTCCAGCACGGGTCACAGATGGCGACACCGGTGGGGGCCCGGCAGGGCCGCATCGTGGCCGAGAACGCCTTCGCCGACGCGCACCGCCGCTTCGACGGGACGGTCATCCCGCGGGCGATCTTCACCGATCCACCGATCGCCGTCGTCGGGCTCAGCGAGGCCGAGGCAAGGGCGCGTCATCTCCCCGCGGTGACCGCCACCACGCCGCTCGGGTACGTGCCCCGCGCGGGCGCCATCCACAAACCCGAGGGCTTGGTCAAGTTCGTCGCGTCGACCGTCGACGGACGCGTGCTGGGCGTCCACGCGATCGGCGAGTCGGCGCCAGAGTTCATCCACGAGGCCGCGATGGCGCTGCGGTTCAGGGCGACCCTCCATGACTTCGTGGACCTCATCCACGTCTATCCGACCATGGCCGAGGCGCTCAAGATCGGTGCGCAGGCCTTCAGCCGGGACGTCTCGAAGCTTTCCTGCTGCGCGGAGTGACGTTCACCAGTTGTTCACCCGCGTTCACCGGAGCCTCCACCTTCGGCCGGTAGAACAGTCGCAGTTCACCGAGGAAAGGTTCCCCGGGGCGGGAAGGCTCGAAGGAGAGTCGCCATGGGTACGCAGAAGACGCTCAGCTGGGTCGTGGTGCTGGCCGGGATCTGGGAGGTGGTCGCCCCCTTCGTGCTGGGCTACACGGTCACGACCGCCGCGCTCTGGGATGCGGTGATCGTCGGGGCCGTGCTGATCGTCCTGGGTGCGTGGGCGGCGCTCTCCAACCAGGAGGGCACCGATCGCACGCTCGACTGGCTCAACGCGCTCGTCGGGCTCTGGCTGATCGCGGCGCCGTTCGTGCTCGGCTACACCGGGATCGCGGCGGCGCTCTGGAATGACGTCGTCGTCGGCATCATCGTGGCCGTCGTCGCCGGGTATGCGGCCGTGGCACTCGGACAGCGGCAGCACCCGAAGATGATGTGACATCACCGGGGGCCGCGGCGGCGCCGTGGGGACGCGGCGCGGGTGACCCCGGCATCCGAGCGGCGAGCGGATCGAGCGCGACCCCGATCGCCTCAGCAGCCCCGGTCAGACCCCTGGCCGGGGCTGCGCCACGTCATCGGCAGCCCCGGCGCCGGGCCGCGGGATCCAGTAACCAACCCCGCGCTCCGTGCGTACGTACTGCGGTTGCGCCGGATCGTCCCCCAGCTTGGCGCGAAGCCGGTGGACGTACGTCTTCAGGTAGTCCGTCTCGTCCTGCGCGTCGGGACCCCAGATGCGGGCAAGCAGGACGCCGTTCTCCACCACCCGCCCCGCGTTGTGAGCCAGGATCTCCAGCAACCGGTACTCGGTGCTGGTCAGGCGGATGGCCTCGCCCCGCAGCGTGACGCGGTGCAGGCCCCAGTCGATGCGCAGCTCGCCGAACGCGAAGGGCGGCTCGTCCGCGGTGGCATGCCCGGCCGCCCGGCGCAGGACGGAGCGGAGGCGTGCCAGCAGCTCGAGATGCCCGAAGGGCTTGACCACGTAGTCATCTGCGCCCAGCTGCAGGCCGCGCACCTTCTCCAGTTCGCTGTCCCGGACGGTCAGGATGATCACCGGCACGTCGCTGAAGAGCCGGATCTGCTGGAGCAGGTCGAAGCCGTCGGCGTCCGGCATCTGCAGGTCCAGCAGGACCGCGTCGGGGTCCGCGGTCTCCACCAGGTCGAGCCCTTCCTCGCCGTGCTGCGCCGTCAGGACCTCCCAGGACGGCTCCTGCAGCTTGATCGTCAAGCCGACGGCGCGCAAGACGTCGGGCTCGTCGTCAATGACCAGGATCCTAGTCGTTGCCTTCTCCATCCGTCCTCCCACGGTTGGCCGGTATGGTGAAACAGAAACGGCTGCCGCCCTCCGGGCGCGCCTCATACCAGAGGCGTCCGCCGTGGAGCGCCACGAGCTCGCGGCAGATGTACAGCCCCAGCCCGACCCCCGCGAGCGTCGATTGTGCCGGCAGCGAGTAGAACTTCTCGAAGATCCGGTCCCGTGCTTCCAGGGGCACCCCCGGACCCTGGTCCTCCACGCAGGTCTTCACCTGCTCACCCTCGCGCTCCAGGACGATGCGGATCGTGCCGCCCACTGGACTGAACTTGTACGCGTTGTGGACCAGGCTCGAGAGGACCTGGTCCAGCCGGCGGCGGTCGCCGTGGACCCGCGGGAGATCCGGCGCGGCCTCGAGCCTGACCTGCTGCTGCCGGCGCTCGAAGAGCGGGCGCATGCTCTCCACGACCCGTTCGGCGCGGACGGCGAGGTCCACCGGCTCGTGGTTCAGGGTCACCGCCCCCGCCTCGACCTGGCTGCTCTCGAGGATCTCGGTGATGATCGCCTCCAGCCGCTGCAGGTTCTGCTCGACCATGTCCCGGACCTCTCCCTGCTGCGCAGCGGACAGGCGGGGCCAGTCTTCCAGCGACGGCGCGAGTGTCTTGAGGACGGTGAGCGGCGTTCGCAGCTCGTGAGCCACGGCGGAGAAGAACGAGCGGCGGGCTTCCTCGAACTGGCGCAGCTGGGCCACCTGGGCGTGCTCCTGCGCGTGCAACTGCGCGTTGCGCAGCGAGAGCTCGGCCTCCCGCGCGAGGGCGCGCAGCGTGAGCCACTCGGTGTCGGCCAGCATCCCTCCCGTCCGCCCGACGATGAGGGCCCCTGGCTCGTCCCCGCCCGGGGTGGCCAGGCGGATCCCGACGACGGCCTGCGAACCCGTCTCCGGCCAGCCGGGGGGAAGCGGCAGGCCGTACGCAGGGCCGGCGGAGAAGGTCTCGCGGGAGCCGATCTGCCATCCCCACTCGCTCAGCTGGGTTTCACCGCCCAGCGTCTCGTAGTGGTCGAGCGACGCGGTCATCCGCCAGCACCCGAGCGTGGGATCGCACAGGAAGACCATGCCCACGTCGGCGTCCAGGAGGCGCCGAACCCCCCCGAGCAGTGCCTCGAAGGCCCCGGACAGCTCGGTGGTGGGCTGGTTCAGCTCGAAGAAGAGCTCGTTCAGCGTCGTCAGTTGCGCCACATGCCGCTCGGCGACCTGGCGGTCCCGCTCTTCATGGCGGACCTGCTCCGTGAACGCGATCGCGAGCGCCCCGACGATCAGCAGCACGAGCAGCTTGCCGACGGCCATGTAGGCGGCCAGCACGGTCCAGTGCCCCTGCTGACTCACGACCACGGCCGCCACGTGGAGTGCGCCCGCAGTGGGGATCCACGCCGCCGCCAGCCGGGCTGGTTGGGCGATCGCGAGCTCCACCACGAGGAGCAGGAACAGGGGGAAGAACGGGCTGTGCGCGCCGCCCGCCAGGAGCGTGCCCGCCAGTGCCTGCGCCGCGTCCACGGCCAGGGTCGGGACCGGACGACCGTTCGCGAAGAGCCGTCGCCGCGCCGCGTACACGGACAGCGCCAGGTTGAGCGCGATCACGGCCCCGAACGGGGCCAGGAGGGAGCCGGGCCCGGTGCCGCTGAACGGAGCCAGGAGGACCGCGGCCCCGATGGTGGCCCAGCGCAGGACGAGCAGGTATCGATCCGCCTCGGAAAGCGAGAGGCCGTGCTCTGCCGCAGGGATCCCGGGCCGGGTCATCGTCTGCTCATCCTCCGCCGGGCCATCGGTGCGCGGCCTGTGTCGCGCCGCTCGGGGATCCATGGTCGGCGTCGCCCGCCTCGGCGTGTTGGCGGGTCCGCCCGAAGCCGTCAGTCGAGGCGTTCCACTTGGTTGACCAACTGGCCGCGAGCATACGCCAGCGCCGCTTCGTCCACGCTCGAATACTCCGTCACCACCGGGCGCAGACCCAGCGCCGCGAATCGATCGTACGCGCCCTGTCCCATGCCGCCCGCGATCAGCGCCGAGCAGTCGCCGATCGCCTGCGCCATCTGGTCGTGCCGTGTCTGGGCCGCCGCGCCCATACCGTGGGGTCCCGATGCGGCTTGTTCCTCGCGGACGCCGCCGGTCTGATGCGGTCCGGTCTTCGGCCGCAGTTCCCGCTCCACGATGACGTCACCCTCGACGGTCAGTACGGCGTAGTAGGGCGCCCGACCGAAATGCTGGCTGACCGTGTGGCCGTCTTCCGTGACGATGGCGATCTTCATCGAACTCTGTGCTCCTCGCGATCGATCCGCACCGCGGCGGTGCAGGCGGCCGCCGCATGCGAGGAACCCAGGCTGGTCGATGAGAGCCGCCCGAACGGGGTCCGGCTCGCGGCTCGGACCGATCCGAGTTCGGAACGCGTGGCTGCCGTTGCTCATGTAGCCCCGGCCGGCCGCCCTGGGCGCAGGGCCATCCGTCCCGTTTCCGCGGGTCCCCCGGCTCGCCTCGGTCGCCTCCGCCTGGCATAGCTGCGGCACCCGGTTCGTCGCCGCCCACCCGGCCGACCTGCTGGGTGCTGCCCTCGCAGCCTGCATACTCAAGAACGTCGAGCGTTTCTCGCACATCCTGCCGTTTCGCTATCGGCGCGCGACCGCGGAGGTGGTGGTCGAGCGGGAAGAGCCGCCGCCGCGCATCGTGCGCGCCCGGTACACGCTTCGCGTCGAGACCGACGAGCCGGATCGTCGGGTCGAACTGCTCCACCGCAACATCCGCACCATCGGCACGATCACCAACACGCTTGCGCTGGCGTGCGACCTGCAGGGCGAGATCGTGGCCGTACGCGCGGAGGGTGATCCGGTGCCGGCGGACGGCCCACGGCAGGGCGTTCCTGTGTGAGGCAGGTGGCGCGGCGCAGGCGACCGCGGCGGGCGACTG
>JAJYNP010000075.1 GCA_021786265.1 Chloroflexota bacterium | reverse complement strand
CGGTTACCGGATGCCCTCGTCGTCGCGACCGCGGTGGTACTCGGTGCGAGGCGCGTTCTGACGACCGACGCGGGCTGGCCTGACCTTCCCGTACCAGTGGAGATCGTTCCGGCCGACTGAGCTTGGGTCGAACCGTCGAAGCGCGACGGCGTCGCGCCGAAGCGTCAGCTCCCTCACCTCGACCAGCTCCAGCCACCCGGCTGATCGAACGACGCCCAAGCCGGCGTCGAAGAGGCCGCCTACAGGGTCGGTCGGCATGTCCGCGGAGGAGTCCTGGCATCGGCGGCGCTGCCAGCCTGCGTGGCCCAGATGGCGGTCCAGCCCGATGCGAGGGGCCGCGTCACGGGCCGCCGATCGTCGTGGCCGAAACCCGCCAGCGGCGGGCCGCCGGCCATGGGAGCATGACACCCATGGATCCCCAGGCGGAGTTCGATCGTCGGTATCGCGCGGTCATGAGCCGCGACCGACGGTTCGACGGGTACTTCTTCGTTGGCGTCACCTCGACCGGCGTCTACTGCCGACCGAGCTGCCCGTCGAGGACGCCCGGGCCGGGCAACGTCCGCTTCTTCCCGACGGCCGCGGCCGCGCAGGCGGCCGGGTTCCGGGCCTGCAAGCGGTGCATCCCCGGGGCCGTGCCGGGTTCGCCCGAGTGGGACCTCCGCGGCGACACCGCCGGGCGGGCCATGCACCTGATAGCCGACGGGGTCGTGGAGCGGGAAGGCGTGCCCGGCCTGGCAAGCCGCCTGGGGTATAGCGAGCGGCAGCTCCGGCGCGTCCTGGACGAGACGCTCGGCGCCGGACCGCTGGCGCTGGCCCGGGCGCAGCGCGCCCACGTCGCCCGCCTGCTGCTGGAGACGACGGACCTCAGCGTGACCGAGATCGCGTTCGCGGCCGGCTTCGGGTCCCTCCGCCAGGCGAACGCCACGATCAAGGAGGTGTTCGACGCGGCGCCGCTGGAGCTGCGGGATCGAGCCCGCCGCCGCGACGCCGCACCGACGACGGCCACGCATGCGGCCGGCGCTCCGGCGTCGAACGACTCAGGGAGCCTCCGCCTCGAACTGAAGCTCTCGCGCCGCGACCCCTTCGACTGGCCGGCCCTGCTCGAGTTCCTCGGGCCGCGCTCTATCCCCGGCGTCGAAGAGGTAGTCGACGAGTGGTACCGCAGGGCGCTCTGCCTGCCCCACGGTCCGGCGGTGGCCGAGGTCACCGATGACGGGGTTGCCGTCCGCTGCCGGCTGGCGCTCGCCGACCCGCGAGACCTCGCCCCGGCCGTCGCTCGCGTCCGCCATCTGCTGGACCTCGACGCCGACCCGGAGGCCGTGGCCGAGTCCCTTGGCCGCGACCCCGTCATCGGCGCGCTCGTGGGCGATCGGCCCGGCCGCCGTTCGCCGGGTGCGGCCGACGGGCCCGAGCTGGCGATCCGCGCCGTGATCGGGCAGCAGGTCGCGGTGGCCTCCGCCCGCACGGTCGCCGGCCGGCTGGTCGAACGCCACGGGGTCGCCCTGCGTGAGCCGGTGGGTGGGGTAACGCATGCGTTCCCGGAGCCTGCCGCCCTGGCCGCGGCCGACCCGGCCACGATGCCAATGCCGGCCGCCCGCTCCCGGACGATCGTCGCCCTCTCGGAGGAGATCGCTTCCGGTCGCCTCGACCTTGGACCTGGTGCGGACCGCGTGGAGGCTCAGGCCCGGCTCCGGGCGATCGCCGGCGTTGGACCGTGGACGGCCGGCTACGTCGCCATGCGTGCGCTGGCCGATCCAGACGTGCTCCTGGCGGACGACCTTGGCGTCCGCCACGGACTGCGAGCGCTCGGCGAAGGCGACGTGCCCGCCGACATCAGGCGCCTTGGCGACCGCTGGTCGCCGTGGCGCTCGTACGCCGTGCACCACATCTGGGCTGCAGCGCCTGCCGCCCGTCGTCCCGCATCTCCAGCTCGCGGAGGGGCCATCGCATGACCACGCTCTACACGCACCACGACAGCCCGATCGGACCGCTCCTGCTGGTCGGTCGTCGGGATGGGGACTCCCTCGTCCTCACCGGCCTGTACTTCCCGGAGGATCGCCGGCCTGAGCAGCCCCAGCCGGACTGGCACGAGGATCGGGCGGCCTTCGCCGAGGTCCGCCGCCAGCTCGACGACTACTTCGCCGGCACCCGGCAGGCGTTCGATCTGCCGATCGAGCTGGTCGAGGGCAGCGACTTCCAGCGCTCCGTCTGGACCGCGCTCGCCACCATCCCGTCCGGGGCGACGATCACCTACGGTCAGCTGGCCGAGCGTGTCGGCCGTCCCGGGGCCGCCCGCGCCATCGGCGGCGCCGTCAGCCGCAACCCCATCCCGATCGTTCTTCCATGCCATCGTGTGATCGGCGCCGACGGCAGCCTCACCGGCTTCGGCGGGGGCCTCGACGCCAAACGCGCCCTGCTCGCCCTCGAGCGACCGGGGAGCGCCGCGTGACGGCAGCCCGCGACGGCGAGCCGGGCACGCTCAGACCGACACGTCGGCCGCTCCCCTGGCAGGCCTCGTTCGCGCTCCTGGCGGCGATCTGGGGCTGCTCGTTCTGGTGGATCAAGCTCGGCGACGCGATGCTGGCGCCGGTCCAGGTCGCCTTCGCCCGGGTCGCAATCGGCGCGCTGACGCTGCTCGCGGTGTCCGCGGTGACGAGGACGAGGCTGCCGCGGGGCCTGACGACCTGGCGCCATCTCTTCGTCGTATCGCTGCTCTTCAACAGCATCCCGTTCAGCCTGTTCGCCATCGGCGAGACGCACGTCTCGTCGGTCGTGGCGGGACTCATCAACGCGATGACGCCGCTCACGACGCTCGTCGTGGTCATGACCGCGTACCGAGAGGAGCAGCCGACGGGTGATCGGCTCGCCGGACTGCTCGTGGGGTTCGTCGGGGCGCTGGTCGTCATCGGGGTATGGAGCGGGCTCGGCCGTGGCGAGTTGCTTGGCGCGGCGGCCTGCTTCGGGGCGGTCGCCAGCTACGGCCTCGCCTTTCCGTACCTGCGGAGGCACCTGACCGGCCTGCCCGACGGAATGATTGCCCTGACGACGGGCCAGATCGTGTGTGCGGCCATCACGCTCCTGCCCCTCGCGGTGCTCGCCGGACCTCCCGGGCCGGTCCGCGCCGACGCGATGACGGCCATGGTGGCGCTCGGCGGGCTTGGCACCGGAATCGCCTACCTGCTGAGCTTCCGAGTCATCAGCCTGGCGGGCAGCACCACAGCAAGCACGGTGACCTATGTGATCCCGCTGTTCGCGGTCGTCGTCGGCGTCCTGTTCCTCGGCGAGCAGATCGGTTGGAACGAGCCGGTCGGCGGGCTCATCGTGCTGGCCGGGGCTGCCATCGCGCAGGGACGGGCTCGCTCGACCGGGGCGGCGCTGGCGCGCTTCGCAGGCGTTCGCTGGGGCGCATCGGCAGAGGGCTGAGGCCCAGGGCTTGTAGCCGACGGGGGTCTCCGGCGGCGTGGCACAGGCCGTCGAGCGCGTCATCGGACGCTCGCCCGGGCGAGACGACCACCATCGCTGATCAGCCCATGGACGCATTCAGGCGCGTCCAGCGGCGAGACTTGTGCGAGCGGCCAGGTGGGACGGAAGATGCACGTGGAGCCCGAGCAATGGGCCCAAGTGGGTAGACGAGTTCTCCGATTGGTCGGGGCGAGAGGACTCGAACCGACACTTCACGAGTGAACGTGCGGGTCGTGACGCGCGCTCGCAGTCGGCGCCTAGCGGCCGCCAGCTGAACGCCCCCGGCAGTCCGCACGATCTCGTGTCCTGTGGTCGCCCGCTGGTGCAGGCTCGACGCTTCCCCTCGTGTCTACGTGAACGCCGGTCCCTCGATCCACAGCGTGCCCGGCTGTTCAGCGATGCCGGTGACGGCGATCGCGAGGCCATGGACCGTCTGCAGGCGGGTCCAAGAGGGGAGACGGCTCGCCGCGGCCGGTAGCGGGATCTCGGACCAGGTGACGCCATCGCCCGACCACCACGCGCGTCGGAAGGCGCCCTGCGGGTAGTCACCTGAGGCGACGAACGCAGATCCGGTCCAGGTCACCTCATCGAGCTGGGGGCCGCTGCCGCCCTGCGACACGTCGCGCTTCGTCCAGTGGAGCCCGTCGGGCGAGGTCCAGAAGTAGCGCCACAATGAGTCCCCGGCGAAGTGCTGACCTGCGGATTGGTCGAGCTTGGCCCCGGCGACGCAGAGCGCCGGGCGGCAGGCGACTGCGGTGAAGAGGTAGCCCGTCGGGTTCGCAAGGCCAGGCACCGTGCCAAGAGCCGCGGCGTCCTGCGTCCAGCTCTGGCCTCCGTCGGACGAGCTCCAGAGCGGCACGCGATAGCGCGACGAGTTTGCGGGCGCGCCCCCCACTGCGATGAGACCCGGCCCACCGGCGGTCAGCCCGGTGAGGACGGCGCCCGGAGGCGGGCTCAGGCCGGCGGCCTGAGGCTGACCCGGTAAGGGCCATTCTCATCGGCCGTGGCGGCCGACGGCCATGAAAGTCTCCTTCCGTGCCACAGCGCGGTCGATTCGAGCTACCTCAAGGGCGTCGTTCGGCCGAAGCCGAGCCTGTCCGGCAGGCCCGCTGCGGCGGCGGTCGCGAGTGCCGTCACGAAGGCATACCCTCAGAAGGCGGGCTGCGGCACCTTCGGCTCGGCGAGCGCGGCGAGGTTGTCGAGCAGCTGCTGCGCCACGCGCTCGAGCGCCGCCTGCAGCGCGGGGCGACCAAAGATGTGTTCCAAGAAGACGAGTGTGCCCGACTCCTCGCACACGATGTCGATCGAGCAGCGCGTCGCCTGGCCCGCCGGGGCGAACCGGTAGATCCAGTCGCTCGTGCCGCCGTACTCGGTGCAGTCGACGCGGATGTGCACCAGCCGTCGTGCATCGGCCGCCACGACGCTGCCCTTCCCGGCGAACTGCAGCCCCAGCATCCTGAGGGTCGTCTCGAAGGTCGTGCCGACCCGATCGAGCGGGCCGTTGACGCTCCGCATCTCCATGTTCGGGTTCCAGCCAGGCAGCCACTCGATGTCGCGGGTCAGCTCGAAGACGTGCTCGATGGGCGCGCTGACCAGCCGCTCGTGGTGAACGTGTACCGTCCCTTCACCGTCCACGCCCCGGGGAGGGGCTCGCCCGACGGTTCGCGCGCTGCGGGCGGCAACGATGGTCCCGATGATGGGACGCATGCCGACCACCTCCCGGGGACGCTCCGCCGCGGATCGGTCCCGCCAGTGGCTCGGCGCGGTCGGGGCAGCCTGGGCAATCGGCCGCGCGTCGACGCCCCCCGTGCCGGGCCAGCATGCGCCAGCTCCACCCCAGCACAAGTGCCGATCGGCGGCAAAGGAACAAGCCGCCCGGGGATCGGCCACACCTGCCGGGGCACCGCAAGGCCTCGTTGCGGATCGAACGAGGGCGTCCGAACGGGTGGTCGTCACGGGTCACTGCGGTCATCGCACCGGCCGCCGCTCGCTGCGCAATCCGGTGCCCGTGACCGCGCACGGCGTCGGCCTACGGTCGCTCCACGCCCTCCTCGGCCAGGAGCCGCGCGCGCAGCGCGCGGCGCTGCGCCTCGAGCCACGCCCTGAGCGCCGTATCCCGGTGCTGCCACCAGTCGATCCCGGCCCACCCACAGGTGCACAGGGCCAACGGTCCCGTGGCCGCACAGCGCTCATGGCCGGCCAGGAACTTCCGTGCCTCCTCGCGGGTCGTGATGTGGAGCTCCATGTCGCCGCGGCCTCGCCACCCACTCTTGCGCCCGGTCCTCTCAGGCGCAAGAGCCGAGGTGCCTACGAAGTCGTTCGAGCGTGACAATCGAGGGACGCTCAGTCCGGGCCGGCACCAGGCGATGCGGTCGCGGCTGCCGCAGCGCACTGTCAAGGCTGTGCCGAGCAGAGGGGAACGTCGGCCCGCGACCGAAGCATCAGGGCGGAGGCCCTCTGCCGGGCTGTGCGAATCCGACCGCGGGGCGTGGGGCAGGCGCTGTCCGGTGTGCGGACATCGGCTGCCGCCCCAGCCGCGCCCGTTGCGCTCGTGGCACGCCGCTCGGGCCACCGACGCCGACGCGTCCGAGCGGGCGCGCCGCACGAAGTCGCCGTTCGCACGCTGGCAGCTCTGACGGGCGGCCCTGCCGAGGGCCGGGGTGGCGCATCGACGGGGAGCAGCCGACGCGCCTCGGACGTCCCCGGGGCCGAGCGACCAGGCGCGGGTTCGCGACCATCGGCTCTGGTGGCGTGCCGCGGCGCCTGTCACAGTGACTCGTACGGGCCCTGCGCCCAGGGTCCCGTCGCGGTCGGCCGGTCCGGGTCGACGATGGGGATTGGGATCAAACGCACTGGACCGGCCCGCCTGGGCGAGTGAGGCGTGCACGACCCGCGGGATGCCCGAGTTCGTGCACGGATCGCGGGTGCTCGTCTGCTGCGCGATCGCGGTGGCAGGGGGCCTCGTCACCGCCGCCCGGGTTCACGAGCCAGGCCGGAGATCGGTGGGAGCCGGCACGGACGGGATCGACGCCACGGACCCTCCGGGGCCTGCTCGACCCCGTCGCAGCAGCAGCCTCGCGGGAGGCAGGCACCGCAATGAGCCAGAGCACACGATCCAGCAGCCGAGCCGGCGGGCGTGCCCCCACCCGGGATCTGGCGGTGGCCTCCATCGCACGCCAGGTGGCGCGCCTGGCGCCCGCGCGCCGGGAGGAGCTGGAGGCGTACCTGCGAGCGTCGGGGCAGCGCTGCTGGGTGTGCAACCGACCCGAGGCTGAGCCGGTGCGCTTGCAGCGGCGGGCGGATCGTCGCTGGCTGGTCGTCGGCACCGTCGAGCTGTGCTCGAGCTGTCTGGCCGCCCTCTGCACCCCCGCGCTGGTGCGTCGCCTCGGGATCGCCCGCTGGACCCCGGAGCCCGGCCCCGCGGCAGCACGCTCGGAACTCCCCGACGAGGCGACGTCCACGATCCCCGCCGCCACGACTGGGTCGGACGTCGGGGATCACGAGCCACCGCTCGAGCTCATCAAGGGCGCGTGAGGCACGTGTGGGCCCGCGGCTCGTCGAGCCGGCCCATCCACGAGGTCAGACAGAGGCGGGCGCGCCGCATCGCCCGCCGCGGCAGGTGCCGGCACCAACGGAGGCGACATGCACGAGTACCCGGACATCTACGCCGACGGCTACAGCCTGAGCGTCGGACCCTTCGGCTGCACCCTGACCCTGCTGCGCTCCGAGCCGCCGCTGGACTCACGGGGCCCGCAGGTCCCGAGCGAGATCGTGGCGCGGCTCCGCCTGAGCGCCCCGCTTGCGACCGCCGTCGCCGAGGCACTCGCCCGGGCCGTGGCGGCGTCCATGCCGGGCACCGCAGCGGCGGCGACGACGCCCGGCGCGGGAAGTGAGTGAGGGAGGGCAGATCCGCCGACCGACGGGCGATGGAGCGTCCACCGGCCACGATCCCCACGCGCGGCGCGGGTCGGGCGGCTCGCAACGATCTCGTCTTGGGCTGCTCAGGTCACAGAAGCCGTGAACCCACTCGCCGCCGGAGTCCGCGAAACGCACCTGCCAGCCCCCCCTGCCGCAGACTGATGTCCTGCCCTGGACAGGGGACGGCGAACGCGGCTCAGGGGTCCGCGCCCGCCGTCACCGTGCCGGAGGCCCAGACGCCCCCAGAAGATTGCCCAGGTTGTGCTTACCGCTCGATCCGGTCGAGCAGCCGCTCGCGGACCATGGTCGTGGCGACCAGGCTCAGCGAAGCCGCACCGATCAGCCCGAGCAGGATCATCAGGCTCTCGTTCGAGGGGCCACCGTTGGCCGGGTCGCTGCTGGTCACCGGCAGGACGCTCGGCGTGGGCGGAGCCGGCGTCCCCGTGACCGGCAGCACCTCACCGGTCGAGGTCGCAGTCGGCGTGGGTGGAGCCGGCGTGGGCGGAGCCGGCGTGGGCGGAGCCGGCGTGGGCGGAGCGGCCGCCGGTGTCGCGGCCGCCGGTGTCGCGGTCGCCGTGGCCGCCGGTGTCGCGGCCGCCGGTGTCGCGGCCGCCGGTGTCGCGGTCGCCGCGGTCGCCGTGGCCGCCGGTGTCGCGGCCGCCGGTGTCGCGGTCGCCGCGGTCGTCGATGTCGCCGTCGGTGTCGGGATCGGCGTGGGCGTCAGCTGGCAGGCGACCCAGAACACCTTGTGCTTGACGTTCGCGTCGTTGCGGCCCTGCCAGAACAGCTTGTAGTGCCCGGCGGGCAGCCCGTACGTACCCGACGCGGGCGTGCGGTACGAGCCGCCTGCGTCGGCGACGTAGGACCCCCACAGCACCGTGGCGCCGTTCCCTGCCGGCGGCCACGACTCAATCCCCCACGAGCCGGTCTGCCCCGGGTCGAAGTTGTCGAAGCTGAGGAAGAAGGTGCAGACGTGCGGGTCGTTCTCCGGCCCGCCGTACCGGTCGTCGGCGGCGTTCACCTTCACGTCGCCGTTGTTCCCGGGGGGCGCCGCGGTGGCAGCCCCGACTCCAGGGGCGACGATTAGTCCGAGCAGGACGAGCGCGCTGCCGAGCCAAGCGAGGCGTGCTCGCCTCGACGTTGCCAGGGCCACCAGCGAGGCTCCTGTACGAGGCGCGGATCGGGCTCGCCAGTAGCTCAGCACGGTCCCGGCGGCCGGAGTGTGGACCGCGCATCGATGCTCTCCGCCGAGCCAATCCTATGTCGGGCCCATGACAGCGGCCAAGTGCCATTGGTAGCGGAGTGCCGCTCGCCTGCCCGGCCATGCCAAGCCTCGGTGAGGGCGAGTGGAGTGGCGCGAACATATTGTGTGTGACCGCGCGACCCGTTAGCGAATCACTTCGCAGGGGCCCTCCGCCGGGCGTGGCGGCGCGACGAGATTCGCTTTCACTCCCACCCGCTGCCCGGCGGCGAGCGACCAGGGGCCCCCGCAGGGATCAGTGGTACTGGTACCAGACCTGCCAGCCCACCCCGAGACGGCTCGCGAAGAGCTGCCCCTGCGACAGCGAGGCGCTCGGCTCCATGGCCGGGAAGTACAGCTCGACGACGTACGTGCGTGATCGGGCGAGCTGCCCGCACAGGGTGCCCGCGATCGCTCCGTAGCCTGCAACCGAGGTGGCCGTGGCCGGACCGGCGGCCCGCACCTGGTAGCCCGCCGTCTCGATGTTCCTGTACAGCGTGGGTAACGCCGCCCTGGCGGCGGCAACCGCGTTCACGCCGGCATCGGGGTCGAAGGTGAGCGGCGGCGGGTTCGGGCAGCGACCGAAGGGAACGGCGACGGGATCTGCGGCGACACCGCTCACGTCGGCGGCGTGCCAGCTCCGGCCGCCGTCGGACGTCAGGTAGAGCACCAATGGCCCCGAGTTGCCGGCCGCCACGAGCGCCGCGGCGTGGGTCAGGTCGATCCCCCCGATCCAGATGAACCAGCCGCTGCCCGCCACGCCGCTTACGCCACTTGCCGTCAGGTCGTGCCAGGTGGCGCCGCCGTCGGCCGTGGCGGCGAGGCCGATCGGGTTGACCAGAGGCAGCAGCCAGTGCGTTGCGTCGAGGAGCGCCGGTCCCGCCGCCGCCTCGATCGGCCGATCCGCCACGAGCGACCAGGATCGCCCGCCATCGCTCGTCCGGTAGAGCCAGGTCTCGGGATGGAACCCGCTGTTGATCGTGGTGACGGTGACCAGGCCCCTCGTCGCATCGCGGAAGACGGGTGGTCCGTTCCGCCAGCGCGGGTCTGCGGAGGGCGAGCCGGATCTGCTGGTGGTGCACCCAGCGCTCGGTGTACTCGCGGGCGATGTCGAGCCAGTGCGGCGTGGGCCCGCTGCCGGTCCACGCGACCGCGGTCCCCTCGGCCTCCATGTCGAGCCGCGCGAAGGCGGCCTCGACGCGGGGCCCGGTGAGCGCCAGCATCTCGACGGCCAGCGCCGGCGGGATGCGCCTGGCCACGCGGACCCATTCTTCGTTGGACCGCTCGATCAGCTCGGCCAGCATGACGAAGTCGCGCCTGCCAGTCCGGGCCTCGGCGTCCGCCTGACGACCGAGACGGCCGAGATCGTCGCCGATCAGGTGAAGGACGAGATCGTGGACGCTCCAGCCCGGACACGCGGTCGGGCGGGCCCAACCGGACGCCTCCACCCCGGCCAGGAGCTGGAGCAGCCTCGCTCGTTCCCGGGGCAGCAGCGGATGCACGTCAAACGCCGGCAGGTCCTTCGCGACGTCCCAGCTCAGCACCACAGGAAGATGGTAGGCATCTCCTGAACCTGCGCGCCATGCTTGTGGGAACGATGGCGCCAGCCGGCGCAGAAGGCCCCTCCTTTCGGGCGGGTCAGGTCGTGGTCCGCTCCGGGCGGGAGCAAGCGGCGCGGTGGGGCCCCCCCTTCGGGACCGGGCAGAAAGGCCAAGGGCCGGCAGCGAGGGTCGCCGCAGAGCTGCCCGCGAGCTGAGAGCAGGGCCTTGACGAGAAGCGCGGCTCGCCGACACTGCCCTGCACGAGCGGACCTGTCACCGCCCGCAGAACAACCCAACCTGTCCCTTGGTGGTTCTCACGACCGACGTTGATCGGATCTCGCACAGGTTCCCGAGGCGCTCGCCGGATGCGCCCCACGTAGGAGACATTCGTCCGCGCTGACCAGCGAGGGTCGGCCGGCGCGACCTGCAATGGAGCCACCTCGACGGGCCATCAGGTGACATGTCGGCAGGCTCGACCACGTGAGCGTCCCCGGTCAGGTCGGGGACCTCCGGCTGTCGCCAGAAGGCCCGGGCCCTTTCCCCGCTCAGCTTGCGGTTGTCGACTCCCCGATTACCGCCTTCGGCGGGTAGCGTCGACCTCGGCAGACCAGCTCGTACCGGGTCGGCGGGCCGAAATCGTGGGCAACCATCCCTACGTGCCCCTCCTCATGACGGCGCCGGGGATCGCCTGGGTGCTGGGCTACACCATCGCCGCCGAGCTCGGCGACATCGGACGCTTCGCCTCCCCCAAGAAGCTCGTCGACTACAGCGGGCTGTGTCCCATCGTGCGCCAGTCGGGCCGCCGGGACGACCGGGGGCCCCTGGCCAAGAACGGCCCGAAGTACCTGCGCTGGGCGCTCATCGAGGCCGCCACCCACGCCGCCCGCCATCCCGCCTATCGCGACCACTACGAGCGCACTGCGAAGCGGCTCGGCAAGCAGCGCGGGTCGAAGGTCGCCCGCGTCGAGGTGGCCCGCGAGCTGGCCAGCGCGATCTGGCACATGCTGACGAAGTCCGAACCCTTCGCTCCCGGCAGGCCCCCCGTGGCCCCTCTGGTCGCATGACGACCCTGTTCTGAGATGGGCCGCCGGAGCATCCGATCCAACCTGGTCCTTCTTCGAGGAGGCGATAGAGAGATGAGCGCAGCTCCACGCAGCGGGATGCCCACGCGTCACCGGTCGGGCTTGACGGCCGGCCCGTCTTCATGAAGAGGGCAGGTTGACCAACGGACCGAAGGGACGGACGGCAGCGGTGCGGCGCGCCCGCTGCGCCCCGGCGGGGTTGCCCCACGCGTTACCCTCGTTGTCTCCCGACCGGCCGCGTCCCGGTCGCCGGCCAGCGGGGTGCCGACCGGCTCGCACCCTGGGGCCCTCCCGACACTGGCACACCGCTGCGCCTGCGGTCATGCTTGCCCGAATGGACGAGCTGTGCGTGATGCAGGCGGCGGTCCTGAAGATGCTCGCCAACCCTCGCCGTCTCGAGATCATCCATCGCCTGGCCGAGGGTCCCTGCGAGGTCGGACGGCTGGCAGAGGCGCTCGGCGTGCCCCAGCCGAGCGTCTCCCAGCACCTCGCGGTCATGCGCAGCGCGGGCATCGTGGAGGCCGCGCGGGAGGGCCGCGAGGTCCGCTACTGGCTTGCCGATCCCGACATCATCCGGGCGTGCGACATCATGCACGCGGTGCTGCTGCGCCGTCTCACGCGCCTCGGGATGCTCGGCGTGGCCGCCACGCCTGGGCCCGCAGCGACCCACGACGCGCCACCGATCCCCCAGCCTGTGTGAGGCAGCGGGGGACATCTCGCGCGATGCCGGCGCCTCGGTCGACCGACGGCGACCTGCTGTTGGTCGGGGACGGCGAGGTGGTCGAGCACTTCGCGGACCAGGTCCGGCGCGACGACGAGAACCACGGTCGCACGCGACGCATCGAGATCGAGCAGCGTGGTTCGGTCACCGAACGCGATTTGCTCGTCCGGATCCGCCCGTTCGCCGGATCTCCCGCCAAGCGCCACCTGCCGCGCCCGTGCCGGACGCGCCCTCGCGCAGGCCGCGCGACGCGGCCGGCATGTCAACCGCCACCCATCGGCGAACGCGGGACTCGTGAGGCGCAGGCATGAGCCGGTCACGGCGATCACCTCGCTGCGCCCAGGCTGTCGCGCCGCCTCCCTATCAGCCCGCGACGACGAGGTCGCCCAGCAACGCGCGCGCCTTCCGTGCATCGCTGACGGCCAGCACCCCGGTCCCCTTCCCGTGCGCCACGCCGGTGGAGAGGATGAACTCGACGTTGAGCCCGGCG
>JAJYNP010000028.1 GCA_021786265.1 Chloroflexota bacterium | reverse complement strand
AACGCCGAGGCGGCGATGAGCTGGATCGACCGCTCGGGCGACCGGGACGGCGACGGCTTCCAGGAATACAAGACGCGCTCGTCGCACGGGTACTACAACCAGGGCTGGAAGGATGCCGGCGACGCAATCCCCGCGGCCGACGGTTCGCTGGCGCCCCTGCCGCTCGCTCTCTGCGAGCTCCAGGGCTACGTGTACGATGCGAAGCTCCGGTTGGCCGCGATGTACGACCTGCTCGACCGGCCGGCCGACGCAGTCCGGCTCCGCGACGAGGCCCGTCGCCTCTACGAGCAGTTCAACGACGTCTTCTGGTGGGAGGCCGAGGGGACGTACTACCTCGGGCTCGACGGCGAGAAGCGCCCGATCGAGTCGGTGGCCTCGAATCCGGGCCACCTGCTGTCCTCCGGGATCGTGCCGGCCGAGCGGGCGGGCCGCGTTGTCCGCCGTCTCCTGGCCGACGACATGTGGTCAGGCTGGGGGATCCGGACGCTCTCGTCCGACCACCCGGCCTACAATCCGTACAGCTACCACACCGGCTCGATCTGGCCGCACGACAACGCGACGATCGCCAGCGGCTTCCGACGCTACGGCTTCGCTGCGGAGGCTGCCCTGGTGACGCGCGGACTGTTCGATGCCGCCGAGCGCTTCGTCGCCACCCGGCTGCCCGAACTGTTCGCCGGCCTGCCGCGCGAGGATGGGAGCTTCCCGGTGCAGTATCTCGGTGCGAACGTGCCGCAGGCGTGGGCAGCGTCGACCGTGTTCCGGCTCATCGCGGTCCTGTGCGGCATCCACGTCCGCTCCGATCGCGACTGCTCGCGGATCTACCTCAACCCGGCCCTGCCCGACTGGCTGCCGGAACTCGCCATCCACAACCTTCGCGCGGGGAGGGGGTCGGTCGCCCTCCGGTTCGTCGACGGCGACGTCACCGTGATCTCGAACACGACCGGCTTCCAGATCGTGCGCGGGCCGGCACCGGACGAGTCGCCGCCCGAGCCGAACCAACCAAGGACGTGACTCGAGCGACCGACCCCGCAGCCGTCCATCACCACGGGAAGTCGCGGATGCGAGCCGACGACGCCGGGCCGTCGCGGCGAGCACCGTCACCGTCGCTGGCTGCCCGACAGCACCCACAGTGCAGACCCTCCGTCGGGGAGCTGACACTGCACGGTCTGGTGGGGACGACTGCAGCGTCGCGTCGTCGACGCCCGCGGTCTTCGGTTCACCCCCACGTGCGTGGGGACGACGGCCCGAGGATACGGATTGGCCTGGCCGCGATCGGTTGTCAAGGGACAGCGACACTTCCTCCTGGGTGGACAGCTGGGCTCCATCTGCGCGGACACGTGATCTCCACGCCGACGGACAGCTGATCTCCTCTGGTGGTCAGCCGAGCGGCACCACCCCCTTTCCAGCGGTCGCCTCGGCGAGCCGGTAGCTGGCGCCCTCGGTGAGGACGACGTGGGCGTGGTGGAGGAGCCGGTCGACCGTGGCGGTGGCGAGCGTCTTGGGCATGATCGTGTCGAAGCCCGACGGGTGGAGGTTGGACGGCGGAGACGGGGCTCAGGCGGTGGCGCGAGTAACCGGCGCCGGCACATTTCCCAGCGCGAATGACAATCCGCGGGCAATCACGAGCCAGTTCACGCCCGATGGCGGCGGTCAGATAAGCAGGCTAGCCCCGGCGACAATCTCGGGCAACCGAACGTCGCACCCAGAGCGACCGGTCGTGATCATGGACGGCCCCATCCGCTGCGCTGACGCGTCACTGACTTACATCATCGCAGCCCCCACGTCACATCTGGTCGATCGGGCCTCCCGATATCAAGTGACGCTGGTCGCGGGTCAGGGTGGGCTGGCCGTGGACACGGTGGTCCTGGTGGATCTTCTTCAGCCTATTCCCAGGACGGCCTTCGCGAGACGGATCGGGAGTCTGCTGGACACCGAACTCGACAGCCTCAAGGCCATCATGCTCGACAACCTCGGGATCCTGCCGGAGTAGGCCACGACGCCGTCCCCGGCCGCGAACGCGAGTTCCGCCGCGGCCACGCGGCCTCTTGCGCACCGATTCGCACCCTCGCCTCAGCGTCCCCTCTTCACTCGGCGCCTTGCCCCGTGCTGGCTATCGACCATCAATGACCAGGCCGAGAGAAGGAGCCTGGGCCCGAGCGGACTCCACGGCGGCGACCAAGGCGTCGAACGTGACGTGCTGGCCCCTATCGAACACGAGTTGGTCGACCCGTAGGTACCGCCAGTCTTGACCTGTTTGCTCGCGCATCGTGTGACACCAGACGCGGATGCCACGGTCCTTGTGCTCGACGTCCGGGAAGACCCGCCCCTTGGTCTCGATGATCCAGTTCGTCTCGCGACCGTCGACCTTCTGGACCGCGACGAAGTCCGGGTAGTACCGCTTGAGGGCCCCCGTGGCGCCGAGGTACGTCACGTGGAACCGGGTGAACTGCTCCGCGAGCGCCGCCCAGCGCAGGATGTCCGGACGGCTGTCGAGGAACTCGGCGAACCGCTTCTCGTAGTCGTTGTAGATCGTGACGAAGTTGAAGATCGTGTGCTCGCCGAGGAGGTGCTGGCGGCGCCAGGCGAAGGGCGGGACGTCCGAGAGCCGGAAGGCGCGATCCTCGAATTCGAGGGGCCGGCTCTCGACCGTCAGCTCGCCGATCTTGCGGGCGATGTGGCCCGCCAGCCGCTCCCGGAAGACGTAGTTGGACAGGGCGCCCCGGACGTTGTCGTCGTCGATTGAAACCTCGAACCCGAAGGTGTAGTCGGTGACGTAGCGTTCGATGATCGGGTACAGCTCGGCGAACTGGCCGCTGAGCTGCGCCTTGTCCATCGCCGAGTCCACGAGTCGACCGACTGCGTCCTCCGCCACGAGCATGGGGTACCCGAGTCGCAGCTCGCCGACCTGAGACTGGGTCGTCATGAACTCGAGCACGAAGCGGAGCTCCGGGGTCGCCGTCACGTCCGGCAGGTCCCGGAGCAGGCCGATTGCTGCCGGGTCCAGGTCGGACAGACGTCGGTACGTGTGCCCGAACAGCGGCTGGGTGAGCGGGATGGCGATGTCATAGGCGGACCGCTCGCGGATGGGCTCCACCTTGACGGGCAGCACCGGCGGCTTCTTGGTCACCGGGACGCCGAGGCCCTCCTTCTCCAGCTCCTGGACGAACGCCTCGAACGCCCGCGTTCCCATGACCTCGAGCGTCTGTCGGCCCTCCGTGTTGGGCATCAGGCGAAGGCCGCGGCCGACGGCCTGCTCGGGGAGGATCTGCGCCTTCGCGGTGAACGGCCGGAGGCCGAGCACCACCGTCACCGCGCGCACGTCCCAGCCTTCGCGAAGCATCAGCACGCTGACGATGACCTTGACCGGGCTCGCCGGCTCGTCGATGGCCGCCGCGGCTTCGCGAGCCTTGTCGAGATCGGCCTTCGTGATCTCGCCCTTCGTGTCGGTGTGGATCACCAGGACCTCGGCGGGACGGAAGCCGAACGCCTTCTCCTTGCGGAGCCACTCGCCGATCTTGTCGGCGTAGTCGGACTTCTCCGCCATGACGAACAGGACGGGTTTTAGTCCCAGTGATCCGTACGCCTCGGCGTGCTCCTTGTAGCGCGCGACCGCCGCGTGGAGCCACTCCGCGTACGCCTCCACGACGTTGTCGCCTGTAACCTTCTCTGGGTCGGCGCGATCTACGCGCTGCACGATGAGCGGCGACTTGACGATGCCGTCCTCGACCGCCTGGGGCAGCGGGTAGTCGGTGACGATCCAGGGGAAGTAGGTGCCGTTCTGGTCCTTCGGGGTCGCCGAGAAGTCGAGCCAGAGGCGCACCTTGTCTTTGAGCCCGAGCAGGGTCTTCGCCCATTCGAGGTCCTCGTCGTGGACGTGGTGGGCCTCGTCGTTGATCGCCACGAGGTCCGGGAGCGAGCGGATCCGCTCGAGCATCGACCGCTCGTGCGAGGCCAGGTCCTTGTTGACCGGCGGGCCGAGCAGGGCGGCGACAGCGTTCTCCGGCGTCCACTGCCGCTCCCGGCTCTCGTGGATCTGCTGGACGTTGGTGAGGAACAGCGTTCCGGAAGGTGACGGTTCGGCGCTCTTGCCCCGGAGGATCGGCTTGAGGTCGAGGGTCCACCCGGGCGGGACGATCGGCAGCTCCTCGAAGATCCTGTTGCTCGCGAAGTCTCGTTCGAGCCGCTGGTACACGATGACGTTCGGGGCGACGACCAGGAAGTTGCGCGACAGGGGGGAGCCGGGCACCCGCGCCCGGTGGAAGTACGACCAGGCGACGACGAGGGCCATGACGACCGTCTTGCCCGACCCGGTCGCCATCTTGATCGCGAGCCTCGACAGGCCCTCTGGCGGGAGGTCTTGCGTGCCCTCCGATCCCAGCTCCGGGAAGTACCGGACGATGCTCCGACGGCCTCCGGGGCTGGTCTGGTGGGTGATCCCGTTGGTGAACAGGCCGCCGACGTGCACCTCGCCGAACCGCTCCACGAGATCCTTGGTGTCGGCCGTCCGAGCCACCTCGACGAGATAGGCCAGAGTCTCGACCGCCTCGCGCTGGCCGAAGTGGTAGCGCCAGTGACGGCCGTCATGGAGGACGTGGTCCTCCTCGAACCAGAAGCGGAACAGGTCCTGCGTGACATCATTCGCGCCCGCATAGCCGGTCGCGCGCCAGGCATCCACCGCCTCGCGGAGTCGGTTCACAAGGAGGGTCTTGCTGGGCCGCCTGCCGTCGGCGATCTCGTACCCGCCCGCGCTCCCCTTCACCAGGTAAGCGGTCGGGGCCTCCCACGGCTCCCGGTCGGGGATCTCGGGCAGCGCCGACTCGTACCCGACGACGGTCTTGGCCATGTCAGCGGACCTCGACGGGGTAGACCTTGGTCGTGTCGTTGCCGAAGATGTCAACGACCTTGACGGCGATCCGATAGGTGCCCGGAGCCTCGTAGGCGTGGAGGTCGCTCGCGAGCGCGAGACGGCGCTCCTTCTTGGTGCGGTACGCGACCCAACCGTTGACGAAGGTGTCGTTCTTGAAGTCCCAGTCGACCGCCCAGTAGTCGACGAAGTCCGACCACTTCTCGATCCTCGCCAGGACTTCGGGGTCGATCCCGTCTGCCTCGGACATGGCGAAGCCCGAAAGACCGACGGCCACCTGCCGCTTGGGTCGCACGTCGATCGAGCAGTCCAGGTGAGCGAGCTCGAAGAAGCGGATGTCACCGCGTTCGACGGCCTGCGCCTCCATGACCTCCCTGGGGATCGCGAGGAGCTTCATCCGGACGCTGCGCTCGACCGCCAGCTGGTCGACGGTGTCGTTGAGGCCCATCTCCCATTCCCAGCCGAGAATGTGGAGCTCCTTCTGGCCGGTCGCGACGCACTCGTCGAGCGCCTTTATGACCTCGTCGATCGTCACGGGCGCATCCACGGCGCCGACGTGCACAAGGGCGGCGCCCTTCTTTCCGTGGAGGTACTGCATCCCAGCCACCGGCACGGCGCCGTACAGCTTGAGGATGAAGGCGAGGTACTCGAACAGGACCTGCTGGGGGTCGCGACCCTGGAAAGACGAGGTCTGCCAGTACTGCCGCTCGTACTTCCCGAGGTTCAGCACTTCGAACGGTTTGCAGCCCTCGATGCCCATGAGGCGTTTCCGGGTGGTGTGGATGGCGAAACGGCCCAGGTCGCAGGCGATCCACCGACGGCCAAGCTTTTCCGCAACCGCGAGTGTCGTACCGGATCCACAGAAGAAGTCGGCGACGAGATCGCCCGGAGCCGACGCCCATGTGACGACCCGCTCAAGCAGTCCTTCGGGCTTCTGGGTGTCGTAGTTGAGATCCTCATCCTTCGGGCGATGTCTCAACGGACGAACGTCGTAGTCGTCCCAGAGCGTGTCGACGCGGGTGTCCTTGTACCAGCGACCATCCTCCCCGAGCCGCAGGAAGTACTTGATCGAGAGTGTCCCTGTGCTGGACTCATAGACCCGATTCTCGGCGCGCAGACGGTCGATGCTCGTGTCGGTGTAGTCGCCTCGAGGCGCGGTCGTGAAGAAGGCGTTCGCGACTGCATCCCATTTCGCACCCGCCGGTTTGCCCGCCTTGTCGAGCTCGACGGGTGTGTTCTTCATGGGGGGGGGGCGCCGGCGAACTCACGTCCGGGCGCCTTGGAGTAGCAGAGGATGGTGTCGATCACGCGGCCAAGCTGGCTCGACGCTGCTTGACGGCCAAGGTTCGGTGCCCGTCGCCAGATGATCTCGTTACGGAAGCACTCGCGGCCGAAGACCTCGTCGAGGATGACCCGGAGATACGAATTCACGCGCCAGTCGCAGTGGACGAAGAGTGAGCCATCGTCACTGAGGAGGTCGCGAATTAGGCGGATCCTACCCAGCATCATCGCAAGGTAGGACTCAAGACCGGACCCCCAGGTGTCTCGGTAGGCCTTCTCTTCGATGACGGACTGGGCCTTGAAGACCTCGTCGCCTTGCTCTCCGATAGGTGCGGTGAATGAGAAGTCCGTGCCGGTTGCGAAGGGCGGATCCACGTAGATCAGGCCAACCTTGCCAGCGTACTGCTGGAGCAGTGACGACATGACCAGGAGGTTGTCGCCCCAGATCAACTTGTTCCGCCAGCCGTCCTCGAACGTCTGGCCCTCGTCCCCGCCCCAGAAGTCGAACAGCGACGTCTGGGCAGGCCTCTTGCGGGCCTCGCGTGTGGCCCGGGACTCGTTGATCGTCTCGATGACCTGGAACGGGAGGTTGACCCGCGGCGGGGCGACCCGGTCTCCGTGCTCGTCATACTTCCCAGGCCACACGAGCTCGGTCCGGTTGATGTCGATCCTCGCCACCGAAGCTACCCCTCTACCCGCTTGATCGTCCCTTGGCGGTAACAGTAGGTCTTGAAGTCGCACTCCTTGCAGATCTTCGGCTCGGGTGCCTTCCGGACGGCGAACTCACGTCGCGTGATCTTGGCTACGACCGTATCAAAGTGGCGTCCAGCTTCGGCAACCTTCGCCGGCTCGTAGGGGAAGACCATCAGCGCGTCTTCGCGGCGGGCCTCGCCCGTCCAGTAGAGGAGCAGGCGGTCCGGCCGTTTGCCATAACGCTGCTCGAGGATGTGGGCGTACAGCTGGAGCTGCTTGACGTACACGCCGAGGTAGGCGTCGCCGCGGTCCGGGCGGACCTGCGATTTGAAGTCGAGCAGCTCGAGCTTGCCGTCGCCTCCGAGCAGGAGGTCGATCTTGCCGGTCAGGATGTAGTCGGGCTTCTCGACCGAGACGTCGACTTCGGTGTCGATCACTCGCGCCATCTGGTCGCGGTTCTGGTGGACGTAGTTGAGGACCTGGCCGAAGGCGGCCTCGCGCGCCTCGAACCCGACCGGCCGCACGTCGCTCCGCGTCAGGTTCCGGACGTTCGTGTCGAAGAAGCCCCGGATGACCTCGTGGGTGATCTCGTCGAGGCGCCCGTCGAGCACCCAGCGGTGGACGTCCTCGATCGTCTGGTGGACGAGCAGCCCGAAGAAGATGACGGCCGACCGCGACGGGGTGAAGTCGTAGTAGCGGAAGTACTCGTACTGCCGCGGGCAGGTCTCGTAGACCTTGAGGTCGCCGGTGAAGCTGTACGTCTTCTTGAGCGGGAACCGCTCCCGCAGCTTGAAGTTGAGGACGCTCAGGAGCTCCTTCTCGACGTAAGGCCACTGGGGGAGCCCGTCCCAGATCGGGGCGAACCAGTCCTTCGGCCGTTCCGTGGAGGTCAGGACGAGCACCTTCGCGGCCCGCGAGAAGGCGACGTAGTGAAGGCGCATCCGGTCGAACGCCGTGATCCGGCTCTCGGGCTCGAAGGGTGGGCGGCCGTAGAACGGCCCGAGCACCCGGTCGACGCCCTTGCCGGTCGAGGTCGCGACATGGAGCGACCCGACCACGACGACCGGGAACTCCAGGCCCTTCGCCTGGTGGATCGTCATGACCTGGACATAGCCCTTGGGGAACGGCTGATCGGGGTCCTCGTACTCGTTGATGCCGCCCTCGTGCAGGAGTCGCAGGAACGAGTTGAAGAACTGGCGCCGCAGCCATTCGCGGTTCGCGTGGGTGATGACGGTGAAGTGGTAAAAGGCCTGGAACGTGTTGAGGAGCTGCGACAGGATCGCCAGGTTCCGGGCCCGGTTCTCGTCCTTTACGTAGGTCGCGAACGGCTCCTCGGCGACGAGCTGGTAGAAGTAATCCGCCATCCGGCGGTCGAGGCTCTCGCCCTCCTGGAGCCCTGACACCTCGGCGACGAGGCCCTGGAGCCGGGCCGCGAAGGGCGTCCCGGCAGCGGCCTTGGCGAGGTCGATCAGGGCGGCGTCCACGTAGGCCGCCAGCTCGGCCAGCGCCCGGCCCCACGTCTCGCCGCGACCCTCGCCGTGGTAACCGAGGACGAGCGCGAGCGCCGCCACCATCAGACGGACCTCATCGTTCTCGAAGTAGCCGCGGGCCCGCGGGCAGAACGCCGGGATGCCCTTGCGGGCCAGCGCCTCGAGGTAGGGCCCGCTGTGGTCTTGCCGGACCGAGTGGAGCAGGAGCGCGACCTGGCTGTAGTCCTCGACGATCCCGTGCTCCATGAGGTACGCGACCAGGTCCGCGAAGCGGCCCGCCTCGTCGCGGGCGCTCGTGCCGTAGATCGAGAACACCGCCGGGTAGCCGGGGTACATCGCGCCCGGTTCCTGCACGATCGTCTTCGCGAAGCGGAAGTCCGGTCCCTTGGGGTTCGACCAGTCCGCGCTGGCCATCCAGCGGTCGTACGCCTCGATGATCCGCTCGTGCGAGCGGTAGTTGATCGACAAGGTCTCCTGGGCGCAGGTGTCGAAACGCGTCGGGAACTCCAGGATGTTCCGGACCGTCGCCCCGCGGAAGCGATAGAGCGCCTGGTCCTCGTCGCCGACGACCGCCACGTTCATCTGCGGGCGGGCCAGCCGCAGGACGAGCTCCTCCTGGACGTGGTTCGTGTCCTGGTACTCGTCGACCATGGCGTACTTGATGCGGCCGGCGATCGCCTCGCCGACGTCCGGCTGCTCGAGGAGCCGCAGGAACTCCGTCTGGAGGTGCGCGAAGTCGATCGCGTTGGCAGCGCGGAGCTGCTCGACGTAGGCGCCGTATGCGCGGCCGACGGCTGCCGTGAAGGGGTCCGTTGCGGCGACAAGACGCTCCGGATCTACGAGCTCCTCGGCGATCTTGTTCAGGTATGGAATCAGGTTCTCGATCGCGCCCCACTTCGTCGTCCAGCGGCCGAGGTACTTTTCGTTCTCGTCAGGCTCGCCGAAGATCTCGGCGAAGTGGTCGTTGAGGAACAGCTGCTGGGTGAGGTCGTCGAGCGTGTCGTAGCCCGCGAGCAGCCGGGTCCGGTGTCGGTACCTGAGCAGGAAGCGGTTGCAGATGCCGTGGATCGTCCCGACGAGCAGGTCGGAGAGATCGCCCTCGTACCCCACCTTCTTCGCGTCCAGGGAGATCCGGTCGCGCAGCTCGTAGGCGGCCTTCTCGGTGAACGTGCAGACGAGGATCTCGGCTGGCTCCGCCTTTCCCGTCAGGAGCAGGTTGAGGGTCCGCCAGACGAGCACCTGCGTCTTCCCCGAGCCCGGCCCGGCGATGATCAGGAGGGGGCCGTCTGCGTGGGCCACCGCCCGCATCTGGGCCGGGTTGTCTCGAAGCTGCGGATACCCATCCGCCAGCCTCGGGTGGATGGCCAGACCCTCGAGGAGCGACGTCGTGTTGCCCGTGGAGGCATCCAACCGCATGGACGTTGGTCGTCCATTGTCCACTGCCGTTGGAGACACCCGGCGAGCTGCGAGCGGGAAGGCGTTGCCGTCTGGCCCAGGACCCATCGGCGATTGATCAGGCACCGCGCCAGTTTACTGGCGGGCCTACACCGATTTCGCATTACCAGGTTGTCGGCGATCGCGGTGTAGCCGGCGGCGCTGTTCGGTGATGTAGCGGCGGGTTTGGGCGAGGATGAAACGGCGCCGCTGCATGGTCACGACAGAGCCCGCTAGTCGCGGGTGAGCTCGGCGACCGCCTTCTTGGCGCAGGCGTCGTCGACGAGCTCCTTGCCGTCGGCGGTGGCCGCGATCAGGGCCGCGACCGCGGCGTTGTTGAGGGCGCGGGGGATCCCGTTCGAGAGCCGGTGCAGCCGCACGATCGCGTCGTCGGCGAAGAGCTGGTCCGACCGTCCGGCGAGGGCGAGGTGGTGGCGCAGGTAGGCCGTCGCGTCACCGAGGTCCATGGGCGGGATCTGGAAGCGGGTGGCGATCCGCTGGTCGAGGGCGGCAAAGACACCGAGGCGGAGCTGCCGGCTCAGGCTCGGCTGGCCCAACAGGATCCCCGCGAAGGGGCTCCGCGAGTCCATGTCGGCATAAGGGTGAGGAGGCGCAGCTCCTCGAGCTGGGCCGGTGTCAGCAGGTGCGCCTCGTCGACCACGACGACGACCCGCCGGTGGCGCCGAGCCCACCGACCAGCGAGGGCGTTCACCGCAGCGGCCAGGCGCGGCAGTGCTGGCACCGGGAGCTCGAAGCCCGACCAGCCGGCGCGCACCGCCGCCGCCAGGAGCCGACGGGCGAGGAGCGCGGCGCCCGACCGGAGCCGGCGGAGCCAGCCCCGCACGGTCGTCTCGGGCCGGGCGAGGGCGGCCGCGATCTGGCGGTGGCCGAAGCCCTGCGCCGCGAGCTCCAGGGCCCGCCCGATCCAGGTCACCGCGTCCCAGCGCCAGGGCACCACGAACCAGGGCAGCAGCGCCTGGGTGCGCCCGCAGGCGGGACAGCGCACCCGGGGGATCCAGATCAGCCGATCCTGGGCGTCGCGCAGGTGCCGCCAGTAGCCGTGCCACGCCTGCGTCGGTGCCCCGCACCTCGGGCAGGCCGGTCGGGGCGGGTCGATCGTGCGGCCGCACGCCACGTAGGCGTCGACAGCGAGCGGGCAGGGCCATAGGATCGACACCGGCGGACCATGTCTCCACCACCGACCCTCCCGGAGCCGCCAGCTCCCGGAGGGTCACCTTCGTTCAGGCCCTCAATGTTGCGCCCGGGGCGACCTCGTCGTCACCGTTCAGCGCCGCCGTCATCGGCGTGGACGCCTTCATACAAAGGTGCCGCCAACAGACGGGAGCCGATATCCACGACGGCGCTCTGCCCCCTACGGCCCGAACCGCAGAGGCGCGCCGTGCCACCACTCCAGCTCATCCGCCAGGCCCCAAGGGCCCGCTCCACGATCATCCCTCCGCCCGGCGACGGTGATCGAGCTCGCCGCCGAGACGGGCTATCGCCACTGCCGACCACCGCCAGGGCGGGTCGATCGCTACGCCGGGGCGCGCTGCGGGGCGGTCGACAGCACAGCCAGAATGGCATCGCCGAGCTCATCGACGTCGGAGTCCTCGGTCGGCAGGGCGATCGCGCCCATCCCCCGCGGCGCGAGATAGAAGCCCGCCAGGAGAAGCCCGAGGAAGAGCTCCGAGGCCGATGCTGAGCCGGTCGCGTTGGCGACCAGGCGCTCTCCGGCCCAGACCTGGAAGAGCGACCCGATCCCGTCGATCTCGGCGTCGAGGCCGGCCGCGGCGATCCCGTCGCCGACCCGGCGACGCAGCCGCAGTCCGAGCGACTCCAGGCGGGCGAACCGCTCGGGCGTCAGTTCCCGGAGGGTCGCCAGGCCGGCGGCCGCGGTCACGGGATTGCCGTTGTACGTACCGGCGTGGCTCAGGGCGCCGGGGCGGCGGGCGTCGAAGATCTCCATGACGTCGGCGCGCCCACCGAAGGCGCCCGTCGGATAGCCGCCGCCGATGATCTTGCCGAGCGTCGTGAGATCGGGCCGGACGCCCAGCAGCCCCTGGGCGCCGCTCGGACCCACGCGGAACGAGATGATCTCGTCGAACACGAGGAGCGCCCCGTGACGCTCGGTGAACTCGCGCAGAAAGGTCAGGAAGGCGGGGTCGGCGACGCGGATCCCCCCGCCGCCCTGGACGGGCTCGATGATGATGGCGGCGAGTTCCCGCTCCTGGCCGGCAAGCCCGCGCTCGACACCCGCCTGATCGCCCCAGGGCAGATCCACCACCAGTTCCGAGATCGCGTCCGGCACGCCCCGGGTGCCGACCATGACGACGTCGTGCGTCCCGTGGTAGGCGCGTTCGAACCTCGCGACGAGCGGCCGCCCGGTGAAGGCGCGGGCGGCACGCAGGGCGAGCATCGTGGCCTCGGTTCCGGAGTTCGTGTAGCGGATCCGCTCCAGCGATGGCAGCCGGCGGCGCAGCTCCTCCGCGTGCTCGATCTCGACCTCCGTGGGCGCTCCGAACGCCGAGCCACGCCGGACCTGATCCTCGACCGCGGCGACGACGGCCGGGTGGGCGTGACCCAGGATGAGCGCCGTGTAGTTGCCCAGGAAGTCGCGGTAGACGTTGCCGTCGACGTCGCGGATGCGGATCCCGTCGCCGGCGACGATGTAGGGCGCGTAGGGCGGAAAGAACACGCTCGTACGCGTGGAGCCGCCGGCCAGGGATCGGACGGCGCGTTCGAAGAGCGCCGCCGATCGCGGCGTGCGGGCGAGGTAGTCCTCGAGCCTGGACATCGGGTGGCGCTCCCTGCGGGGCGGGTGGTGGAGGACATCGTATGTCAGTGGCGATCGGCACTTGACGCCGGCCGGACGGGTCGAGTGTCCTGTTGGCAGTCGATTGC